>JBGCDN010000178.1:0-16140 GCA_045105495.1 Planctomycetaceae bacterium | reverse complement strand
ACCGCCTCGGGAGTAGCCCTTATTGATGCCAAAGAATTTGGCAGTCACGCGGAAGTCTTCATTCTCCATCCGAGAGTAATTCGGAGTTTGAGTGAATGTGTCCGCCTTTGTCGAATCGTAGAAAACCGCCAGGTCCTTACTGTTGCTGGCTTCGGCGATCACTTGGTCGAAGTCATCAGCCCGCGCGAATAGTCCGGGGCCGACAAGCAGTGTCTGCGTCGGCTTCGCCGTGAGCTTGTCCTTGCCGTTGGAGTCTTTGAAGTACGCACGGTCGTGGCCTTCAGAAGCGAAGGCGATTGTTCGATCGAAGCCAGTGGCGATTGTTCGGACGCCGCCTGCCAGCATCTCACCTTGGCCGGGTTCGGCTCAGAAAACATCGTCATCGGTTGAGTCATAGAAGTACGCGTAATCTTTGCCCTTGCTGCCTGTTGCTGTGGCGGTATCGAAGCCGCTCGCAACCGCTTGAAACGATGAAGTCTTCAGTCGCAGCGAATTTGGTGTGGCGTGAACACGATCGTTGCGAGACGAATCTTTCAACGTCGCCGTATCGTTACCACCCTGCGAAGCGAACGCTTGAATGTCCTTCATTCGATCAACGCGAATTTGCCCGGTCGGATAAGTGAAAATCGAATAGCTGACTCGGGAAGCGAAGCTGTCGTCTCCGGGTGAATCCAGGAGGATGGCTTTATCGAGTTCTCCCTTTTGCCCAAAGACACGAACGTCTTCGAAGCCGTTGGCGGTGCTGACGAAGTTGGAACCTGTGAGAGTTGCTTCCTGTGGCCCGCCGACGAATTGTTCGGCTCCGTCGGTGTCGTAGAACTCAACGCTGTCTGTTCCGTCACCGCCAAGAACCGTGATTGATTCGGCATTTGCGATGTCGATGGCAACTCGCGAATCGATAGTTGCTGAGCTTGGTCGCAGCACAGCGGATTCGTCTTCGTGGGTTCCGGTGACGATGACGACGTTGGTTCCACCAGCTCCGTCAATCTCAAGCTCATCGAATCCGCCCGGCACGGCGAAGCTTACACCATTGATTCGAACAGCGTTCTTCGAGAATAGTTCATACTCAATTGTGTCGTCGCCCGGCGTTCCACCAACAACGGCACTTCCTGAACCGCCAACGATTGAGACATCGCCAAGGCTTAAGGCCAATTCAACCGCTGCCGTTGCATCCAGCGTTCCAGCCGAATCGGAACCGTCAGCTAATGCTGCGGCTGAAGCCACCAGAACGTCACGGACTTGTGCTGCGGTGAAGTCGGCGTTGGCAGATTTGACCAGCGCGGCGACGGCAGAAATGCTGGCGGCGGAGACGCTTGTGCCAGCGTAGGTTCCAAAGTTCGAACCGATAATCGTGCTCAGCATCACCGCTGGAGCATCAATCTGAACCGCACCAGAGTTGCCTACGAGACTTGAACCATCGAACAACCCATTCGCATCGTACGCACCGGCTGAGATCACGGTTGGCAAATGAGCACTAAGACTGGCTGGCACGGCAGGTGTTGTTCCACCATCGTTTCCACTGGCAGCCACGACAAGAACACCGTTGGCGTCTGCGTATTCGACAGCGTCGCGGATGGCTGTACTGTCCGCGGTTGTCATCGACAGGTTGATAATGTCTGCTCCGTTGTCGACCGCGTAGCGGATGGCGTTCGCGACGTCATCGGTTGCTCCGGAGGCCGATCCGTCCAGAACGCGGAGCGGCATGATGCGTGCGTACGGAGCGATTCCGCTTGTCCCGGTTGCATCGTGAGCCGCTGCAATTACGCCAGCGACGAAGGTTCCGTGGCCATTCGTGTCGTACGGGTCTGCATCTGCGTCAAGGAAGTCGTAGCCGTTGATGTCGTCAATGTAGCCGTTGCCATCGTTGTCGATTCCGTCTCCGGCAACTTCGCTCTCATTCGTCCAGATTGCGGACTGCAACTCTGGATGATCAAGTTGAACGCCGCTATCGATGACCGCAATTGTGACACCGGCTCCGGCTATCGGCTGTTGTTCGACTTCGACGCCTTCAGCATCGGTCGGTGTCGCTGCAGCGGCTGCCGCACCAGTATCGAAGACCCAACGTCCGACCACACCATTAACCAGGTCAGCGTAAAACATGGTTCCATCCGGAGCCTGCTTCATCTGCACGTAGTACCGAGCACCCGTTGTGAACACTTCCACGTTGGTCAGGTTCCCGGCTGCATCGAGCGAAGCGGTTCTGACTATTCCCTGACCAAGATCATTGAAGAACAAATTGCCCTGGTATTGCTCCGGATAGGCGTCACCCGTGTAGAAGTCGCCAAGAACAATCGCGTTAATGCCCGTCTGCTGGTGATTGAGCCCGACCAATGGAGCTGTTACTGGCGAGCCGCTGGCATAAAACGCCTGTGCTTCCGGAAGGTTCTGATAGCCACCAGTCTGCAGGCTGGTTCCTTCGCCACCTTCATAGTACGGCCAGCCAAAGTTGGCTCCCGCCGGGCCGGTGTTAATCTCTTCCCACTGCGTCCAACCGACGTCACCTGTGTAAACTCGACCGGACGCCTGATCAATCGTCATGCGGAACGAATTGCGTACGCCCAATTGGTAAACCTTCGATCGGTTTGCCGCTGTATTGCCGTTGTAAAACGGATTGTTCGAATAGCCTCGACCATTGATCGGATTGATGCGGAGAACCTTGCCCGACAGGTTGTCGATATCCTGAACGCGCGTTGTTCGCGGGTCGACTCGGTTGTAAGAGGTTCCATCGCCGATCGAAACGTAGAGTGCGCCGTCTGGTCCGAACTCAATGGCACCGACTGTGTGAGACAAACTGTCGCTCGCGACGAAGTCCTGTAAGTTGGAGCCATTGGCTAGGATGCCCGCAGGCGGTTCGTCGAAGTCGGTTGTGCTGTTGACGAAGCCGTTGAAATTGGCCCACGTGCTGTTTTGCCCAAGAATGACGGTTTCAGATCCGGGCACGATTGTCGTGTAGTTCGTGGCAGCGTTGGCTGTGACACGCATCAGACGTCCGGCACGGTTGCCAATCCCATCTGGTTGAGCGGTCTCGCTCTCAGTGAAGTTGTTGGTCTCTGGTGGATCGTAGGTGTAAAGCAGATACACGTACGGGTTGGCCGCGAAGTCCGGATGGACTGCAATGTCGATCAGTCCTCGGTCAGAGTTGTTGTTAACCTGGCCACTGATGTCGATGAACGGTGTGGATTGAAGGTTGCCATTGCGGACGACTTTAATCACTCCGCCCTTCTCGGCGATGAATAGGTTCTGTCCATCCGGAGACCAATCCAGTGCGATGGGTTGAGAAAGACCGGAGAACAGCGCTTCGTCTGAGACAGAGCCGGTTTCTGGCGGAGTCGGCAGTAGTCTTGAGTTGCTCGCAAACTCCCAACTTCGAATTTCCTGAACGTTGTTGGCTCCGCCAGTACCTCCGGTGAAGCCGAGGAACGCCTGAGAACCCAGTACTTCAGCCAGATCGATTGTGGTCGAGATTCGCGGATTTGCCGGGATGACCGGATCGTCATCAACATAGAGTTCCAGCAAATCCGAATCGCCATCGTACTGCACCCATGCGTAATAGGTGCTGCCGCTGTTGAGATCAAACGGAGCGACGCGAGTTGCGAGAGCGTCTTCGATGTTTCCATCTCGCAGCAGATCAGTGTGATTGTTGCTGGGATCCCATGGGTTCTGCCACGTATCGAATTCGAACGCGATGCTTTGCGAGATACCGGCGTAGCCGACGTTACCCGCGTTGGCTCCAAGAGCGTTACTTCCCGCGGCGTCGTTCTGCAGCGTAAAGGTGATGCCGTCCGCGCCGCTGGTTCCGCCGGTGAGCGAGAACGAGAACTCCGTTTCGAACGACGTGTTTGGCTTGATCTCCAGTGGTTGCTGTAGGAACGCACTACCTGCCTGTGAATTCACAGCCTGGGTCAGCAACAACCGCGATCCATTTCTGGCTGCGCTGCCGTTGAGATTGAGATCAGAAACGTCGTTGAAGTTGTCGTAATCGAACAGCGGCGTGATTCCCGTTTCGTCGTCGAGAATCGTGATTGTCGCCGTCCGAGGCGCGAGAAGAGTCGCTCCGCCGGCTGGGTTGTCGATCGTGATGGAGAAGCTCTCGTCGCCCTCGACCGTGTTGTCGTTGAGAACCGGAATTGAAACAGTCGCGGCGCTCACTCCATCCTGAAACGTTAGGGTTCCACTTCGGCCGGTGAAGTCAGACCCAGCAGCTGCGGTACCGGCGAACGTTTGATAGTCGATCGAGACCACGCCATCAGTGCCGCCAGTTCGTTCTACCTGGACGGTGACGGTTCCAGCGTCTTCATCGACGTTGTAGATGCTGGTCGCCAGAGCGACGTTGCCTGGTTCTGCCGGTTCGTCATTGTCAACAATCGTAATGGTTGACGTTGACGCCCCCAGGGACGCTCCACCGCCCGGGCTGCTTAGATTGACGCGAAACGTTTCGTTCGGTTCGTCACTTGTATCGTTGATAATGGGGACGGTGACCGTCTTCGATGATTCTCCATCCGCGAAGGAGATGGTGCCACTTCGAGATGTGTAGTCCTGCCCGGCGTTCGCAGACACGTTTTGCGTCGCGTACTGAACACTCACCGCGCCGTCCGATCCGCCGGTTCTGGCGATGGTCAGGGTGACCGAGCCTATCGATTCGTTCACAGACAAACTTGTTGGTGTGATAGACAAAGTTCCCGGAATGACCGGTTCGTCGTCATCAACAATGGTGACGGTTGCTTCGCCGGTTCCAATCGATGCGCCGCCGGTTGGGTTCGAGAGTGTCACTCGGAATGTTTCCAGCGTTTCTTCAACGCTGTTGTTGACGATCGGAATGGAAATCGACCGAGACGATTGACCATCAGCAAAACTCAGCGTTCCCGATCGAGAGGAATAGTCGCTGCCCGCAGTCGCTGTGACGTTTGAAGTCGCGTACTGAACACTGACAGTTCCATCGACACCACCGGTTCGGGCGACGTTGACCGAAACGGTTCCGGCAGCTTCGTTCACTGTGACCGTAGACGGCGAGAACGAGAAAGAGCCCGGCAGTGACGCTCCCGATGTCGTGAGGACAAGCTTCGGATGTTGTGAAGCTGTCGAGCCTTCAGACGAAACGAACGAGTACTCCGTGTGATCGCCGCTTGTGATCACGAAGGCGAGGCCATGGTTCGGAATGTCACCATCCAACCAGGCCTGCACCGCTGGCGTCACGTCGAACGGAACCCAATCAGCAGACGAAAACGGAGCGATCGTTGTCTGGGCGACAATTCCGTTATTTCCATTCCCGAAGTTGTAGGTCGTGTTGAAGTCGCCACCAGGTGTGTTCCACGCGGATGTGTTTGTTCGGTTTAACCAGTTCGAGCCAGATGTTGCCGCTCCATGGTTGAAGCTGGAACCCTCTGTCCACGAACGACTCAACGCGTAAATCGTGATTCCCATCGGTGCATTCGCATAGAGCCCCGCATCGCGATAAAGCTCAAGCGAGGCGTCAATTGCATTGGTACCCGATGGAACAGAATCGAGATCAAACTGAATGATCGGCCGATACGAATCGTTGCCGACCTTAAAGAACTGCAGTCGGTCCATCCCGCCGAGATTGGCCCGCTGATTCTGGAAGTTGGTGAAGTGGTTGTCCTTCGCGTTCTGAAGAACGATCTCTCCGGTAGTCGCATCGTTGTCAGTGATACTGATCGTCGTTTGATTTGTCCCCAGACTCGCCCCACCAGTTGGATTGGATAGGGTGACTTCAAACGTTTCCGTATTCTCTACGTTCGTGTCGTTGTTAATCGGAATGGAGATCGTTCGTGACGTCTGACCATCGGCAAAAGTGAGTGTCCCTGATCGCGAAGAATAATCCCCCGGCGCCGTCGCGCTGCCGTTGGACGTTGCGTATTGAACCGAAACGCTGCCGTCGTCGCCGTTGGTTCTCTGAACAGTCAGTTGCAGACTGCCGGTTGCTTCGTCGACAGTTACGTTCGATTGCGAGAAACCAATTCGTCCTGGCGTCGGAGCGGATTCTGTATCGACAACAAGCCGTGGTCGGCGAGAAGTTTTCGCTGTCTCGCCCGATGCGAAGACATGTTCGGTGTAGTTGCCCGACGTAATGACAAACGCAACACCGTGATTCGCCAGCCCATCGTTGACCCATGCGTCAACAAGGTTGGTGACCTCAAAACTGACCCATTGATCTGTCGTGTAAGCAGGAATGGTTGCCTGAGCGACAATGCCATTGTTGCCGTTTCCAAAATTCTGATTCGTAACGAAGTCTCCGCCCGGAGTGTTCCAGTCAGATGTATCCGTTCGCTGAATCCATGACGAACCAGATCCCGGTGTGGAATGGTTGAAACCGGTTCCTTCTGTCCAATTGCTTGACAGCGCGTACAGGGTGACGTTCATGTCACTGTTTGCGTACAGCCCACCTTCGTGCCATAACTGAAGCTGAGCGTCACCGATGGTCGAGCCAGTAGGGATGGACGCGGTGTTGAAGTCCAGCATTGGTCGGTAGACGCTGTCATCAGCCTTGTAGAACTGAAGCTGGTTCATCCCACCCAGGTTGGCGCGTTGATCCTGGAAGTTTGTGAGATGATTGTCCTTCGCATTTTGCAAGGTCGTGACTGCAAGTAGTGTGCGGTCTTCTAGCTGCTCCACAAGCTGTGCTCGGTTAATCGATTGGCGCTTGCGGTTGCTTCGTCGGTTTCGCATGGGTGTATCGCCTTCGCATGATGCATCAGGTTTCTGAACCCACATAATGCACCGCTTCGACCCTATTTGCACGTACTGGTTTCAGGTTAAACCAAGCCAACAAATCTGTTCGAAACGATGAATTGCTGACGACGTTTGTCTGTCGCTACACAACTAAATTGTCACAGTCTGTAACTCTGCAATATTGGCGAAGATGACGCATTCAACCATTGACAGTCTCGCGATCGCTTCACGGCAAAACGCTATTCGATAATTTCTCGCCTACGCATCGCGCTTGCCCCAAAAATGTGTTCCATGTCAACCCGGTGATAGCGAATTCAGCCACTAAAAAAAAAGACGCCATTTGAACTTGTTGCACTTTGGACCCGCGCGCAGAATGTCGCTCCTTCGCGTTACCGAAATAGAACCTTCACGGTTCTTCAAAATCCAACCCGGCCCTGGGATTTGATAAATGCAACTCATCGATTGTGAAAAAGGTCAGGTCATCAACATTGATGACTCGCTTCGCGTCACGGTTCTTGAAATCCATGACGGGGAGATCACTGTTTCGATCGAGTCGCCTGAAGATCCAACTCTAAATCGCATTGAGACGCTGAGGCTTCTTCGCGAAGAAGCCCCTCAACTTGAGCTGGCATCAGCCGGCGCTTGAGAGCTTGAGAAGCGTGCTGCTTCGCCTGATGCGGCAACGGTCGTTTACGGCGGTATCAGCATCTGTTCGACGACGCTGACCGCAGCCTGCTAACGCAAGCGATGGAGTGATTGCTTGTCGCGTTGCTGGTTAATCCACTGGAAGACGATTGGCGATTTCCGCCAGAGTTTGACTAGCTGGGAAACCGAGCACTGAAGCAATTTCGCTGTCGCCTTATGATCAAGGTCGTTGACCGCTAGCACGTCGATCGATTCGGCGACGAGAGCTGCGTAATCGTTGTGCTTCGAACTGACTTCGATGCGTGTTCCACTGCAGCGTGATCGCCACAGATCACTGAGACTCCGTCGATCGATTCTCACCTGCAGAGCCAGAGCCAGCCTCAAGCGTTGAACAGCTTGAACCTTGTTTCGAGCCTGGCTGCGTTCCTCAGATGCTTCGGCACGAATCCCAGAGGGTTTGTGCTCGATCACAACTGCGGTTTCGACCTTATTGCGATGCTGACCGCCCGGCCCGGAGCGGCGTGTTCGCGTCATCTCGCAGTCAGACAGCAGCTTTTCCACAGGCAGTTCGGCTGGGTGTCGTCCGGGCTCAGTCTCCAAAGGTGCCCGTTTCGAACGGGTCATGCGGCGGACGTTGTTGTTTTTCCTGAAACTGCTTGAACGAATGTCGCAGTGAATCCAGCAGCCGCGGCACGTTGGGGGCAGTCAGGTAAACACGACAAGCCACAGCAGACCGAGGGAAGAATGTCGTTATGAAGTCGAAAGAAAACTCATAAGCCGAATGCCCAATCATGACTGCGTTTGCGTAAGTCCCGGACATCACATCTTCGGGCAGCTTTAAGCTGTCGTAGAGATCCTGAGCAGATGCCTGTTCGTTGGGCTTCTTCTGCTTTTGCATAGCTTTTACGGGGTCGTGAATCTCTCCGAAGCGCTCTTCGAACTTCCGAATGTTCTCCGCCAGTGCCTGAAGGAACTGTGGAATGACGGTCGGCGGGAGGATAATTCTTGCGGCAACCTGCTGAGGCTGTTGCATCCGCAGCAGGAAATCCAGCACGAACTCGTGGGCTCCGCCGAGCACTACCGCACCCGTGCTAAAGACACCGCCCGCCACACTTTCAGGTACCAACGCGCTGACTTGATTGTGCTTAATCTCCTGACTCTTAGGGCCTTCCACAGCGTCAGAGTCGTCCGACTGTGGTGTTTCATCGGGTTCCGAGTAGAAATCGCCGTCGTTCGGTATGTCGTTGGTCATGCTTGCCTCTCGCAATCCTCATACGGCTGCGTTGCCAAAAAAAAGACGACGCAGGAAGACCTGCGTCGTCTGACAGCATAGCAATGTTCTTACTACTGAGCTTTGACTCGCTTTCGCACGTCTGTTTCCAGAACGCCAAAAGCCTGCTCATGTCGCTGTAGCGCCATAGACAGTGCACTGAGCAATCGCTTGGCGGTGTAGTGGTTCAGAATGATTCGCTGGCTTACGTTTACCGTCACGTCGCCGGTGGCGTAAGGCTGCGGGTTCAGTCCGAGGTCCAGGATCAACTCTTCTGGACTACTTGAGACGCGACAGAAGTTCGCATAGCCAGCCTGAACTTGAGCGTCATCGACGGTCACTTGCTGTTGTGGCTGTGCAGGTGCTGCTGGAGCGGCTGCGGCCTTCTTCTCAGCTTTTGGAGCCGCCTTCGGTGCGGCCTTCTTGACTTCTTTTTCTTCTGCCACTGTGTATCTCCCGTATGCTTCGTTCGGTGAATAGACGCGTTAAACAGATTTCTCTTACATGCTGCGCGGTAACTTCTACCATCGACAGGCATATCCGTACAGGGGTGCCCGCGAAGATGGGTGACGTTGCCCATAGGACATCGGTCAGAACCCAAAATGGACGGCGTCAGACGCAGAGGCGTCGAGCCGCGCAACGATGCAGGAAATCACGTGTTCGAGTAGATGTCGAACACACCCTGCCGTTCGGGTATCGGCGAGTTTGCCGAAGCCGGCTACTGCGCATGAAAACATCCCGGTCGATGAGTCAACCGGGATGCTGAGTCTGCGGCTTAGCGAATACGCGGTTAGGTTGTTGGTCCCGTATTCGAAATCGGATCTACGGTTGGTAGCGGTTTCGCCGCTTCGTACGGCGCAGCTGCTGGAACAGAACCGGACGGAAGAACTTGTACTCCACAGCCAGTTGCACAGCTGCTGTTCGGAATGACCGCTCCGCCGTAGTTAAGCTGCTGAACACCACACACCGTTTGCGGAACAAGGACCCGAGTGCAGTAAGCAACCTGCCGCGGAACCTGCTTAGCAACCATTCGTGTGCAGGTGACTGGAACCTCTTCACACACGGTTCTCGCCACACGCATGGTCGAGGTGTAAGCAACCTGACGAGAAACGGTGTACGGAACACGGCGGGTCCGTGTCTCAGAAACCATGCGGCAAGTTGTCATTGGAATTCGACGTGTGTGCTGCTGAGTGATCATCTTGCAGACACGGTAGGGAATCTGACGCGTTCGAGTTTCAGGAACGCAGCGAACGGTTCGACACGGAATTCGACGAACCATCTGACGTGGTACGACTCGACATACTTGATACGGGATTTTTTCAACAACGACACGAGGAACCATGCGTGTCACCTGCACAGGGCAGTTTTGACGCACAACTTGCGGCACATTGCAGGTGTAAGGAACTTGCTGTTGAACGATCTTCGGACACCAAACACGTCTCGTCCGAGTGAACCCGGGAGCCCGTGTTGTGCAGATGCGGGGGCCACAGCGGTCCCACACGAGACGGGGAATGACTGGCCCTGGAATGTATCGTTGTTGGCATTGCCAGGTTCCGCAGTCACGTCTCACGGTGCGATATCGCGTAACGGGACGCATGACGGTGTAGCAACGTGTTTGGTTTATGGTTTCCGTCTTGGGTTCGAGGATCGTCCGCCGGCATTCTCGTTCGAGAGTCTGTGTTACTCGGTCCATGACTGTGTATCGTTGCTCTCGCACAGATTCGTCGAAAACTTGTCGCATGACCGTGTAGGTCTCGTTGCGATAGTTGGTTTCCCAAGTAGGACGAAGTGTCTGGTAAACCTCGTCCCGATAGGTCGTTTGCTGAACCGGTCGAGAAACCGTGTACGGTTCGTCCCGGTATGCAGTTTGGCAAACCGTTCGGTACTGAGTTTGAGGCACGTTCTCGTACACAACTCGATTGACTTTGCGGGTTGCCGTGTACTGCTGTGGCTCGTAGACCGTATCCATGACCGTCCGGTAGCTGGTCCGGTTCTCGACACGACACGTGGTGTAGCAGCAGGTTTGTGCACAGGCCTGCGGTGGACAGCAGGAGTAAGAGCCGACCTGTCCAAGTCCCGCGACCACAGTCGCCGGACTCGCTGCAAGAACCCCAATCAACGCAAGAAGTTTGAATCGCATTCTCTGTCTCCCGTGCTTCGCAATCGCGAACTCGCGGCCGAAGTTTCGGCTCCACTGGAATTGTTTCAGTCTTGTGCCCGTTGATCAAAAGTCAGCGACACTTGGGTCGTTGGAACTTCCGATTTGCCCCCGGTTAAGGAAGCTGGCACGCAAGACTAGGATGCAATGGATTGAGAGAATGGAGAATTTGGGGCGAGATGCGTGCAAAGCGTGTTACGAAAAGACAACATCACGATCCAAACGCCAGGGTCAATGATGCAAAAACGCAACAAGACAACCGAACCGATCGAGTTTGGAGGATCGGACTCCAAGGAATCCAGCGCTGGACTCTCAGGCGACATCCAACAAGTCACGGGTGCGGACAAATTGAACCCCGTACAAATCCCGATGTAACAACTTCCTCCGCGCGCGACGGAATTCGCGGGAGTGACCGACAGAATGCGACCTCACTTCGGCTGTTCCTGCCGTGAGATTGACTTGCCAGACCAATCTGCTGCAATTGATTGCTCTGCTTGGTGTTTGGCACACAAGATGCGTTCTCCAATTGTCGAATCTCGACTTTGTGCTGTGTTGCCGGGTGCATTTTGAAACCAGTAACTCAGAAACAAAGTGGCACGACAGAAAGACTCACTACTTTGGAAGCTGATGGATGCATCCCCTAAGGAATGGGGATGGTTTGTTGGTGGACTTGCGGGTCTGGTTGTTGTGCTTTGGGCATTCGCCCGCTTCATCGCTTGGATGCGCGATGATGAGGATACTACGGCGACTGAACAACTGATGCTCACCGAGATCGGTGATTTGCATCGTGGCGGTGACCTCACTGATGAGGAATACCGATCGATCAAAGGACGGCTGTTGGAGCGACTGGAAAACTCAGACGATTTCCAAACTCCAGGCGAATCTGAGGAAGACACAAAGTCGGACGAGGAAAAACCTGAGGCGGAAAACCCCGAGTAGTAACTCTGACAGCGAAATTCAGGTTGGCATGGAAGCAACCAGGAACGTAGACAGGGACCTCCGGACTTACACCGAAGACCGGCTGGTTGCGACTTCTCGCAATTGGCAACGTTGAAGGAAGCAGAATGCCAACTGGTAAAGAATTTGGAACCGGCAAACGAAACACGACCGGCAAAAAGAACGCCAACTGTTCTTTCTGTCGCAAGAGCTACCGAGAGGTAGGTCCGCTGGTTGAAGGACCAGACGACGTTTACGTTTGCGGTGAGTGCATAGAACTGTGCCAGTCGATCCTCGATCAGGAGCGCCGGCGAAGGGGTTCTTCGAAGAAGCTCTTCAGCAAAGTGCCCGCTCCTCGCGAGATCGTCACGGAGCTCGACGAGTACGTCATCGGCCAGGAACGAGCCAAGAAGCTTCTCGCCGTTGCTGTGCATAGTCACTACAAGCGACTGATGCACAACGAAGAGTCAGAGAGCGATGTTGAGATCGAAAAGTCCAACATCATGCTGATCGGGCCAACCGGTTGTGGAAAAACTCTGTTGGCTCGAACACTCGCTCGAACTCTTCAAGTACCGTTCGCCATCGGCGATGCGACCACGCTGACGGAAGCCGGGTACGTCGGCGAAGATGTCGAAAACCTACTGCTGAAACTTCTGCATGCCGCAGACTTCGATATTGAAGCTGCTCAGCGAGGTATTTTGTTCATCGACGAGATCGACAAGATTGGTAAGACCAGCCAAAACGTTTCGATTACTCGCGATGTTTCCGGAGAAGGCGTCCAGCAAGCTCTCCTGAAGATGCTCGAAGGAACAGTTGCCAACGTGCCCCCTCAGGGCGGACGAAAGCATCCCGAGCAGCAGTACATTCAAATCGACACAACCAATATTCTGTTCATCTGCGGCGGAACGTTTGTTGGACTCGAAGACATCATCAGCAAACGACTTGGCAACAAAGTCATTGGCTTCGGTGGTGCTTCCGTCAACGATCACGACGAACAGGAACGCGACGAATTGCTCGCTCAGGCGACCGTCGATGATGTTCTTGAATTCGGTTTGATTCCAGAACTTGTTGGTCGGCTTCCAGTCATCAGCACACTCGCACCACTCGACGACGACGCGTTGTCTCGCATTCTTTGCGAGCCTCGCAACGCACTCGTCAAACAGTACAAACGGTTCTTCGAGATGGAAGACTGCGAGCTGGAGTTCACCGAAGAAGCTGTTCTCGAGATCGCAAAGATCGCTCGGTTGCGTGAGACGGGTGCTCGCGGACTCCGAAGTGTCGTCGAACAGGTCATGTTCGACATCATGTACGAACTACCGGACAAGAAGCCGGGCAAGTATGTGATTACACCAGAGATCGTTCGCGGCGAAGGAACAGCGTTCCCAAATGGTGACTCTCAGGCCGCCTAAGCGACCTCCGGTTACTCGTCGTAGAAACGGCTTTTGCCGAGCTGCGATGGACAGTTTTGAACTAAGAAAGCCCGCTACTTCGGTAGCGGGCTTTTTGTATTCTGAGCGTGAGACTGAAACGGCTTCAGTCCTGACCGAGAGTGTTAAACAGTCGGTCGCCGGCGTCGCCGAGTCCAGGCACGATGAACTTTTGATCGTTCAGCTTTGCATCGATCGAACAAACGTAAACCTGAGTGTCAGGGAATGCAGCTTCAACCGCCGCAATGCCTTCCGGCGCGGCAATGATGGAAAGCAGCTTCAAGCGTTGGACTCCCCAATTCTTCAGTGTCTCCAAAGCTGCAGCGGCTGAACCGCCCGTCGCCAGCATTGGATCAACGACAATCCCCACATCAACCGGCCTCGACGGTGGTAGTTTGTCGTAGTAACGAACCGGTTGAGCTGTTTGCTCATCCCGATAGAGCCCAAGATGCCAGACTTCGGCGCTGGGAAGCAGGTTCAAAAGTGGGTCAACCATTCCGAGCCCCGCGCGAAGAATGGGGACGAGGCCAATGCGGCCGACAAGTTGCTGCCCAACCATCGCCGTGACTGGCGTTTCGATGCCAACGTCTTCGATTTCGAGATCGTTCGTGGCCTCGTAAGCCAACAACGTAGAAAGCCGTCCGACGAGTTGGCGAAACTCAAACGGCGACGTCGCCTTGTCTCGGAGCTTCGTCAGGTGGTGCCGAACAAGTGGGTGATCCACTGCGTGAACGTTGGACATTTGCATCTTCCTCGTAACTCAATCAGGACAAACCATCACACCAAAGTGGCAGTTCAGTCCATGGATCGGACTGCTTTCGTCCACTTATAAGACGAAGCCCAGCATGGCGAGAATCAGGGCGACAACGATCAGCAGGACGACTGGGTTCTTACCGCCGAAAGGCTGGGGCTCGGCCTGGTCGGGGAACTCGTTTCGAACAAATTCGTCGTAATCGAAATCGTCATCCGGCGAATAGTCGTCGTAGGCATCGGCCCCGTCTTCATTCCAGCCGACATTGTCGTCCGCACCGCATTCTCGGCAAAATCGAGCGTTTTCGGCGAGCGCCGCTCCGCAATGTGGGCAGGAATAGTCGTGATCCACGGGGAAATTGGTTCCGTTTGAGGTGCGGAATCGAATCTAAAAAACTGGTCAAAAACAGCCCTGAGGACCGCTCGTGGCGGCAACTATACTCACACTTATGGCCGAGAAACAGCAAGACGCAGACGACTCTCGGACGAGTGACGCAGACTTCCTGCGTGACGCGTACGAAGAGCATGCGCCTTGGCTGAGGACGGTCGTCAGGCATCGGCTTGGCGAACCGCAGGCCGTTGACGACGTGATGCAGGAGGTTGCTGTCGCCGTCTTCCGGCAGACCGCACCGATTCGAGATCCCGATCGAATTGCGCCATGGCTGTATCGAATTGCTGTCCGCCAAACGCTGATGTACCGCCGCTCCGCTGGTCGCAGGCGAAAGCTACGCAACAATTACGCAGGCGAAGTTCACGCAGTCGGTCAGGATACCGAGGCAACCGAACCGCTTCGATGGCTGATGCACGAAGAACGCGAGAACAATGTCCGTCAGGCAATCGACGGCCTGCCAGAACTCGATCGCGAAATCCTGATGCTGAAGTACACCGAAAACTGGAACTACCAACAACTCGCCGATCACCTCGGCGTCTCGCTCCACACCGTGGAGTATCGATTACTGCGGGCGCGAAAACGTCTGCGTCGAGAACTTACAAGGCTCGACGTGGCCGGAGTGAATCCATGATTGATGAAGAACGTGAATTGCTCATCCAAAAATGCGTGGATGGCGAACTTGATGTCGAAACACAACAACAGCTGTTGGCTCAGTTGGATGTCATGAACGAAGGCTGGAAAGTGTTGGCTCTGGCCTATGTCGAAGAGCAAACGTGGACCAGTTCGTTCAACGAAAACGACCGCGTCGCGCAGCAGCTAGAGCACGAAGCATTTGCGCAGTCGCTACAGCAAATGGTCGATGCAGAGTCGCAAGAGGTTCAGTGCTTCATGCCTGCGTCAACAAGCAGTGCGAGTTCAAACAATCGCTCTCGACTTCTTACTCAGGTGACCTGTCTTGCGATTGCTTTGGTCGGCGGCGTGCTGATCGGTGATATCTGGCGTTCGCGAACGGCTTCAGGCGGCGGTGGAGTTGATGTCGCAAATCAGTCAAAAAAAGACACGCCTTTAGACCCAGTCAGCAACTTAGATAGTGAACCTGATTCACTGGCATTGTCATTGCCAGGCCGTGATGGTCAGGCGATGACAGTTCAAGCTTATCCCTCCGATCAGTTTCGACAGTTTCCAACGACGACTCCGCAATCTGAACTTCGTGACATCGAAGCTGAACTCTGGCGCCAGGGGCTTCGGTTGCAGGAAAGTCAGGCCTACATCGGCGTGGAACTTCAAGACGGCAGGAGAGCATTTATGCCGGTGAGTCGATGGAAAGTCAGGCCTGGTGGTCAGTAGATCTTTGAGTTAAGTCGCGGCCTTGCTAAGAAGGCACAAGCCTTATTAGCAGCGATTGATTCAAGCGGATTAAACACTGCCACACAGGCGATCAAATTACGATAGGAACCAACAAATGAAACGTACTCTCAAAGCAAACACTCCGTGGCTTGCCGCGATGTGGCTGTGCTGTGGTGGTGCTGTCATTGCCAACGATGGCACGAACGCGACTCAAGAAGGCTCCAAGTCAAAGGAATCTGTCGAGGAGATCATCGAACGCGTAATAGAAAACGCGAAGGATGGTGACGAGAAAGAGATCTCCGTTAATGTCGAATCCGTCGTTGTGCAGGATGGAGAGGGTGACGAGCCCAAGAAAAAGATGAGCGGCAAGATCATCATCCGTAAGGATGGTGGAAAAGCTGAAGTAATCGACCTCAGCAATATCCTGAAGAAGAAGGGAAACCGCATCATTGAGTTGAACGGTGACACGTTCAAAGAATTCGATGTCGATCTCAACGACATGAAGTTCGACATGAAGAAGAACGGGGCA
>JBGCDN010000177.1:0-5760 GCA_045105495.1 Planctomycetaceae bacterium | reverse complement strand
TGTTCTCCGGTCTTGATCGCTCGGCCTTCTCCATCGACGCGGAGAACCATGGTTGCTTTCCGTCCGCAGTGGCAGACCGTCTTGATCTCGTGGAGCACGTCGGACCAGGCCAGCAAATGCAGACTGCCTTCAAACAGGTTGCCTTGAAAATCGGTTCGCAGACCATAGGCCAGAACCGGAATGCTAAGGTGGTCTGCGACTTCACCAAGTTCGAAGACCTGCCGCTTCAGAAGGAACTGAGCCTCATCGACGAACAAGCAATGAACCTCAGCGGCTTCGTGTGCCTCACGAACCATCCTTAGTAAGTCCGATGCATGGTTGAAGACGATTGCGTCAGCGGTCAAGCCGATTCGTGATGTGATCTTGCCGACGCCAAATCTGGAATCAAGTTCCGGCGTCAGCAACAGCGGGCGCATGCCGCGCTCTTTGTAGTTGTACGCGGCTTGCAGGAGAGCCGTTGATTTTCCGGCGTTCATCGCGGAGTAATAAAAGTAGAGCTTCGCCATTCGGTTTCTTCTTACCCGATGCTGCCATTCGCATTGTTGTTCGACATTCTATTCCTGCCGAACCAATTCCAGCACAGTGTGCCCCATGCGACACCTAATGCCCACCCGGCAATCACATCGGTCGCGTAGTGAACTCCAAGATACACCCGGCTTGCCCCAATCATGAGAGGCGGGCCGATTGCATTCACAATCAGCAAGTACTTCAGGCCACGACGATCAACAAATCGCCAGAGGATTGCAGCGACAGTTGGGTAGAACACGGTTGCCACCATCGCATGACCACTGGGGAAAGCTTTGGAAGTGATTCCGATAGCAATGCCGTATGCGGGACGTGATCGCCCAATTCCATTCTTGAGTGCGTACGTCAGGGCAACCGCACCGATCACAGTGAGGGCGAGTTGGGGGGCTTCGGACTTTCTTCCACAGCTGGCCAATGCAGTCGAGGTGCAGAGTGTCATCCAGGCAAGAAATGTCCAGCCACCGAGCGTCGTGATGTCGCGGACGATGTGAGGTAGTCGGCTTCCTGTCAGGTTCCCTTCGCTATCTCTGAAGAACTCAACAGACTCCAGATCCCAGCTTTCGACGAGGCCTTGCGACATCAACACGAATGTGGCCAGAAACACGATGGCTCCAGCAATCGCAACCATCCACGATCGCCTGGCAACCGCGGTTCCTGCTGTTCTATCAGTCGGTAGCTGGGGGCCGGTCATTTGCTGGCACGTCGTTGTCTGAGAGATTCCATCCGTTCGCGAATCAGCTTCTCATGTCCGCGGTCCGTTGGCTCGTAATAGCGACGGTCGGCTCCAAGATAGTCCTGATCGACCCAGCCATCGGCAGCGTCATGCGAATATTCATAGCCCACGCCATGCCCGAGTCTTTCTGCTCCCGCGTAGTGGCCGTCGCGAAGGTGGTCTGGAACCGGAAGAATGGTTCCCTCCTTGATGTCCTTCATCGCCATGTTAATGGCCGCGTACGCTGCGTTCGATTTCGGAGCGGTGGCTAAGTACGTCACCGCTTGGGCAAGATTGATTCGACATTCAGGCATCCCGATATCTTCGGTTGCCTTCATGGTGGCAGTGGCAATCGGCAACGCGGATGGATCGGCGTTGCCCACATCTTCAGATGCGAAGATGACGATGCGTCTTGCGATGAAACGCGGGTCTTCTCCGGCTTCTAACATACGAGCCAACCAGTAAATCGCTGCGTTGGGATCGCTGCCCCGCATACTCTTAATGAACGCACTGGCAACGTCGTAGTGTTCGTCGTTGCCGTACCGAACCGCTTTCATCTGGATCGATTCCTGAGCAGCTTCGAGGTTCAGATGCTTGGTGCCCGCGGCGACAGAGAGAACTCCGATTTCCAAGGCGGTCAGAGCGCGTCGGGCGTCGCCGTCGCAGATTTCGGCAAGGAAGTCCAAAGCTTCAGCGTCTGACTTGACCTCATGTTCTCCCAGCCCGCGTGCTTGGTCATGCAGAGCTCTATCCAGCAAGGCTCGGATGTCGTCGGCGGCGATCTCTCGGAACTCGAAGACCTGACTTCGGCTGATCAGCGGGGAAACGAGTGAAAAGAACGGATTCGCGGTTGTGGCTCCAATTAGGCTGATCACTCCGGACTCAACGTCCGGCAGCAGGACGTCTTGCTGTGACTTATTGAACCGATGCAATTCATCGATAAATAGGACCGTCTGTTTGCCGGAGGCAGCCAGTCGATCGCGAGCCTTCTCCAGTTCAGTCCGCAGCTCTTTGACTCCGCAAGCGGCTGCGTTAAGCCGTTCGAAGTGACGGTTCGTATGTCTGGCAACCAGCTCAGCGAGTGAAGTCTTTCCGGTTCCCGGCGGCCCGTAAAAGATGACAGAACCGATGCGGTCAGCCGCGAGCATCCGACGCAGCAGCTTGCCTTCTCCAAGAAAGTGCTGCTGCCCAACAAATTCTTCCAGCGACCGAGGTCGCATTCGCGCGGCCAACGGCTTGGCGTTATCGGTGTTTCGAGATTCTTGCTGCTCGAAGAGGTTCATCTGGCGTCACCATGCTGGTCAGATAGCTGACCGAGTGCACATGTCTGGAGTTATGAATGAGACGATTCGAATGATCGTAACCAAGCAAACTCACCATCCGTAGCGCGCGATGCAAATTGGGTGTTGAATGGGTAGTTCCTTGCAGAAGTGTTGTCGATCTCACCGGAAGTTAGGAGAGATGGCCCGCAATGAATTTGAGAATGACGCTACCGTTTCTTGCCCTCTTGGTAGGAAGTCCCGCAGTCGGTGGTCTGCTGGAAATCGACTTCGAAGGCGACCTTGGCTGGACCGGGGCTGATTCGTTTCTCGGATCCACCGCAACGGAAGGTGTCGCTCCCAACGATGCTTCGTTCTTTGACTTTGTCGGAACAGACGTCATTACGGAATCCGGAGTGTGGATCGAAGACGCAGCTCGAGCGTATCAAGGCGATCGCATGTTCTGGCTGCGCCCGTACAACGATCCAGACACGATTTGTGTCGGCGGACGTGTCTCGGCCGCGGTCGAAGGGACAGAGATCGAATACAAGTTCAATTTTGCCGCGTTCGACCCAACTCAACCCGGCGGTGACCCGAACACTTTCTCAAAACCGGAAATCGAAGTGATGTCGTGGGACGGAACTGATTGGGTCATCACGACGCCGGTGATCAACTTCTCTGACGGCCAAATTACGGACCTCTCCAACAGTCTCGTTGCAGAGTACGAAGTTGGTGATTGGGACGACCTTGCGTGGCATGAGGCGACGACGACGATCACGGTCCCGGATCTCAATGGTCAGCCGCTGTACCTCTGGGCGTCCATGACAAACGACTCCAACGGAATGCTGCTGGACAACATCCGCATCGCACAGACGCCAGAACCCGGTAGCTTGTTCATGTTGGCGTTTCTGGCGGGCCCGCTGTTGCAACATCGGCGGCGTCGATAGAACCAAAAAACGACCTGATGGCGGTTGGTGTCGGCAGAGTTTTTCGTTCAATGTCGTCTTCCAATCCAAACCAACTGGCGATCGTTTGGATTGATGTCTTCGAGCCGAGTAGCCTCAGTTCCAGCGAATTCGAACTCCAAGTTGTCTGGCAATCGCAGCCAGTTTCCCGGAGACCATTGCACGTTGAACTCTGGTAGTTGGATACTCGTTTGGCGGCGGGCACCACCCGGACTCGGCGGTTCAGCGAGGTCGAAGACTTCTCCCTGCTGCGACTCGAATGGCCCTTCGACAAGGCTTTCTGCGAATCGCTTGCTCGTGTAATACCACGAATACTTCATGTGATCGATTCGCGCGGTTCCGGGAATCGGATCGACTGGCTTGTCGCCCTGTGCGGTGACTGGCGTGAATTGAATAGCTCCAACGCCAAACGCGGTCCGGAAGAGTAAGAACTGATGTGTGGGCGCGGATACTCGGTTCCCCGAAACTGATACACCACTAACCCCTTGCCGTTTCGATTGGTGGACGAAGTCATGCAGTCGCGATTGTTCGTAGCGTGCTTCGTTAAGCTCTCTGTCTTTCGCGGCCAGTTGTTCCCCGAGAGCCTTTACATCTTTCTGACTGGTTTCCCACGCCTTCGATGCGGACCTAGTGTTGAAAAAGATGAAGATCGTCATGCCGAGGAAGAACGCCCCGGTTCCTAGGAAAACGGCGTTGACGATCCAGTGAGCTTTGGACGTTTTGTCGTTCGTCTCGCTGTTCGCAGATTCGTAGGGATTCTCCATCAGTCAGCTCTCAGATCCTCGACGAGCCGACGCTCAGGATAGATGCGTGCTTCTTCAATGCTAAGTTGGTAAGCGACAATCGCTCGGACTTTAAGTGCGACCTCGGGCTTCGTACCGGGTTTGCATCGGGCGAGGAATTCTTCGTCGGAGATTGGCGGGAACTCTTCGGGCGCGAAAGCTGGGATACGTTCGCCGATGAATGTCAGCAGATAGAAGACAATCGGGATCGCAACGAGAGCCGCGAAGAACCAAGCGATGCTGTCCATCACTCCGCTCCAAGATCTTCGATCAGCCGATGCTCCGGGTAAATGGTCGCTTCGTCCACGCCGAGCGCATCTGATAGGACCTGCCTCACGCCAAGTGCCACCTCCGACGGAATTTCTGGTCCACATCGTCGTAGGTATTCTTCGTCCGAAATCGGAGGGAACTCTTCGGCTCGTGTCACCTGTTGCAAGTGATGGGCTATCATGGCGAAGAGGGTTACTCCAGCCACAATGCAAATGCAGACCACGATCTCAGGCACGAGTCTCTCCCAACTTGTGAGTTCGATACGAACAGATGGGTGGTCAGAGTTTGAGCGTATTGACCAAACCGACCACTAACGCTTGAGCGATGAGACTATTCGCTGGATCGTAAGTCAATACCGAGCCAGATCGGTGGTGTCGATCACCCACGAAATCGGCGCAAAAAATAACCTCCGCCGTCGCGACGAGGGGAAACATGATTGACCCGCAAAGTTCAAAGGTGGGCACCCACAGCTCGGGTTGTGTGATCCGGACATGCCGGCATGACACGCAGCCAAGACAACCAGGTTCCCTATGCGAATAGACTTGTAGGGTCAATTAATCCCGTTGAAGCGACCTTGGCAGAGGTCGACAGCCTTACGACTGCAGACGCATTGTACCCGCACAGTCATGATTGCAACAAGACGATGCTTGAGTGTTTGCAAAGCCTTCAGGAACCCGATTGGTCATTGGCAAATTTGGTTTGATATCGGATGGTCAAGAAACTACTCGCAGTCTTCAAGACGCAGGAAAGAAGGAAGCATGCCAAAGTTCAATGTCTCGCGTTCAATTCAGATCAATGCATCTCGCAAGAAGGTGTTCGACGCTGTTGCTGACTTTGGGACGTGGACGGCATGGTCGCCGTGGCTCTGTGCGGAACCCGGCGCGAAAGTGACAGTTTCATCCGATGCGAGCTCCGTTGGCTCCCTCTATTCATGGAATGGTGAGGTTGTTGGGGTTGGCGAGATTGAGCACAAACGGATGGTTCCGGAGGAGCGGATTGAGGATGAAATTCGGTTCCTTAAGCCGTGGAAGGCAGTGTCGCAAGTCACCTTCACGCTGAGCGAAGTCGCTGACGGGACTGAGCTCACCTGGACGATG
Organism: Planctomycetaceae bacterium; assembly: GCA_045105495.1. Taxonomy (GTDB): domain Bacteria; phylum Planctomycetota; class Planctomycetia; order Planctomycetales; family Planctomycetaceae; genus CAYNWT01. Next base: position 150 of record JBGCDN010000177.1, on the reverse strand, counting down.
GCCGGTTCTGTTCCTTGGTTTCTATTCTTCATGAAGCCAATGATGAAGACCATGATTGGAATGGACTACGACCGCGGACTAAAGATGCTCAAGGAGTGGCTGGAAACTGGTTCTGTATCAGCCAGTACGGAAATCAAAGGCGTTGAATCT
>JBGCDN010000176.1:0-11870 GCA_045105495.1 Planctomycetaceae bacterium | reverse complement strand
GTTCCTCGAATCCCGCCAACAAAGTCAATACGCGCATCTGTGCGTACGTCGTTGATTCCGAAGATTGGCGTGATGACCTGGTGTTCGAGAATGGCGACGTCGAGACTATTGATGGGATCTTGGTGGTCAATGCTGTCCGCTGGAACCGTCACGCGATGCCAGCTACCGGCCACGTAAACACAGAACGAACCGGCGGAGTCTGGAACAGGGTTGTCGGTTGGTTCGACTGTTCCAACTTCTGCGAGGCGAGCCAGCAATTCGTCCGGTGCGAGACCGTTCAAGTCTTTGATGATGCGGTTGTAGGCGAGGATCTTCAGCTGCCCGGCTGGAAACAGGACTGCCAGGAACCAGTTGTATTCTTCATCGCCGGTGTGATTTGGGTTCGCCTTCTTACGTTCCGTCGCAGCTCGCCATGCACTCGCAGCGCGGTGGTGGCCGTCGGCGATGTAGAACGCTGGCACGCTGGACAAATCAGCGACGTAGTCTGCTGCGGCGGCGATTTGCCAAACGGTGTGTTGAACACCGTCTGCCGCGGTGAAGTCGACAATCGGTTCTTCAGCAACTGCGGAATCAACACGCGAGTTCAGGTCTGCGTGATCTTTGTACGCCAGAAACAATGGACCAGGATGCGCGCCGAGGGTCATGATGTGGCGGGTTCGGTCGTCTTCCTTAGCCGGACGTGTTTTTTCGTGCTTCAGAATCAGATTGTTTTCGTAGTCGTCGACATGGCAGCAGCAGACGATCCCAACCTGTGACTTGCCGTCCATGATTTGCCGGTACAGGAAGATGCTGTTGGTGTCGTCCTGGATCAGCGTCCCGTCAGCGATGAACTTGTCGAAGTTCGTCTTAGCCGTTGCGTAGATTTCATCTGAGTACGGATCGGTTCCCGCTGGCAGATCGATATCCGGCCGGATGACGTGCAGGAACGAATCTGCGTTTCCTTCAGCCAGTGCAGCGGCTTCATCTCGATTCACTACGTCATAAGGAACAGACGCAACCTTGGACGCGTTTTCGGGAACAGGTCGAACAGCTTTGAACGCTTTGACTCGTGGCATGATGTCTTCCACACAATGGTTGCCAAACAAAAACAGCGGCACTCGCAATCGCGAAGCACCGCTGTGAGTTTTAGAGAACGTTGCCTCTACTTGTAACGGTAGATGATGTGGTAACCGAACTGAGTTTCGACAACACCACTGGTTTCACCCGACTTCATCTTGAACAAGGTCTCGTCAAATTCCTTCACCATTTGGCCCTGACCAAACTCGCCAAGATCTCCACCGCGAGGACCACTTGGACCATCGCTGTATTCCTTAGCCAACTCCTCGAACTTGCCGCCCGCTTTCAACTTGGCAATGCATTCATTGAGCCGCTTCATGGCTTCTTCCTTGGTTCGAGTGATATTGGCATCGGCTCTCATTGAGCCTTTCCACTGAACCAAAATGTGCTTCGCGCTGGCCTTCTTCGGCAGTGCTTTCCGCAGAATGACGTGATAACCAAATGGACTCTCAACCGGACCGCTGACCTGACCGACTTTCAGTTTCTGCGTTGCCTTACTGAACGCTGGCACCATTTGACCTGGAGGAAAAACACCAAGGTCACCGCCACGCGGACCACTTGGACCGTCGGAATGCTTCTTCGCCATTGCAGCAAAGTCGGCACCAGCAGCCTGCGCTTGCTTGGAGATTTCTGTTGCCAGCTTCAACGCTTCTTCTTTTGATCGTGTTGCCTTGCTGCGCTCGGCGCCCTTCCAGCCGATCAGAATGTGGGCAGCGTTCAGGTCTTCCGGAATCGCCTTCCGAAGAATGATGTGGTAGCCGAAGTCGCTTTCGACCGGTCCGCTGACTTCACCAACCTTGAGCTTTAGTGTCGCTCTTGAAAACGCAGGTACCATTTGTGCTGGTTTGAACTTACCCAAGTCGCCGCCATTAACCTTGCTTGGTCCGTCAGAATGCTTTCCGGCAAGTGCAGCGAAGTCAGCACCCGGCTTTTTCGCTTCGGCGGCAACCTGCGTTGCCAGAGCCTTCGCTTCTTCTTTTGTGCGCGTGGCCTTGCTGCGTGATGCTCCTTCGTATGCGATCAAAATGTGAGCCGCATTCAGGAACTCAGGAGCCTTGGCTTCTTTGGTTTCCTGAGCGATCCCGGGAGCCGCCAGTGTGCACAGAGCCAAACAGCACAGGCTCGCTGTGCGCAGATTGAGTTTCATGGAATCGCCTTTACTAAACATGAGGTGGGTCGAAGAGTGTAACGGATTGCCGCTTCTGATTGCACGGGCCGCAAAATTTGGGAAAGGTGTTCTGCGTTAGGCATTCAGTGCGTGTTTAAGAACCCAATCGCTGCGAATAGACTAGTTGCCGGAGGAACCAAACCCAGCTCCGTAACTTGCGAGGTATTAATATGTCACCCATTTCACGTCGGCAGTTTCAGCAAACATCTTTCGCTGCGGTGGCTGGTCTTGCAGGCAGTCTGATCTCGAACCGGGCGTTCGCATCGTCTGGTTCCAAGGCTGAGCTATCGTTCACGATTGATCTGACTCCCGGTGCGATTGGTGTGAAAGCGAACCAAACTGAGACCATCGAATTAGCACACAAGCATGGGTTCCAATCGGTAGCTCCCAACCCATGGTTCCTGGCCGATCTCGGCGAAGACGCTCGAACAAAGCTGCTGGCCAACATGAAGCAGAAGAACCTGAAGTGGGGTGCAGCCGGATTGCCGGTCGAGTTTCGGCGCGACGAAAAGACGTTTCGCGATGGCATCGCAAAGTTCGCCAAGCAGTGCAAAGGCCTGCAGAAATCGGGCGCGACTCGGGTTGGCACTTACATCATGCCGGCTCACGACGATCTCACCTACATGGCGAACTTTCGACAGCATGCGAGCCGGTTGCGCGAGTGTACAAAGATCATGGCGGACCATGGATGGCGGTTCGGACTTGCGTATGTCGGAACCAGAACTTTGTGGACGGCAAAGCGCCACAGCTTCATCCACTCGATGGCAGAAACAAAAGAACTGCTTTCTGAAATCAACATGCCCAACACCGGTTTTGTGCTCGACAGTTGGCACTGGTACACGGCCGGTGAAACGGTTGCCGACTTAAAAACACTCAAGAACAAAGACATCGTCGCATGTGACCTAAACGACGCGCCGAAGGGGATTGCTGTCGGCGACCAGATTGATAATCGTCGCGAACTGCCAGCGGCGACCGGCGTGATTGATCTGAAGTCGTTCCTGACTGCGCTGGTTGAAATTGGTTACGACGGTCCGGTTCGAGCTGAGCCGTTTAATCAGCCACTCAACAAGTTGGACAACGATGCAGCGTGTGCTGCCACGGCCAAAGCCATCAAAGCCGCGTTCGCAATGGTGGAATAGACGCAATGCGTTTTGGCTTGAGTGCGCATAAGAAAACCCGCGGACGTTTTCACGTTCGCGGGTTCTATTTCAAACTTCCCGAGAACTGCAGACGGAAGAGTCGCAGCGAGTCGAGCGAGGATCGGATAGCGTAAAAAACGCTCATCACTTGGAGATCCGGGCCCACGCGAAAGGTTTGGAACCTCCGTTGGAGTTCGAATCGAAAAGTCTGTTACCAAATCATAGCACCTAAGGTACTAGTTGGCCGGTGCTGAGAGGCGAAGTAATTCACTTCAGCAAGGTAATGATCGGCTCCAAATCTGCGAGGTCTACATCCGGATTTCGAATCAACCGACATTCTTTTTTTCATCTCGAACGGCACCGTTTTTTTGGTGTTCGGCACGAAAGAATCTTTCAAGCTGTCGAGAGAGAACACACATAATCCGCTTGGTTGCGATCAATCCAACCAAGCGACAAAGATTTGAACAATTTGGTAGCAAGCGGTTTACTGAATGCTCGAGGCCGAAGTCTATTCGGCGAGGGAAATCGAGAACAGAGACGTCGGGAAGCGACGGCATGGGCCTCAACACAAGAACGCGTCGAATGATGATTACTGACCTGCTCGGTCTTCTTCGAAACGACGCAAGTAGGAATCCAGTTTCCACCCGAGTGATTTCTCGACCCAGTCTTCTCGCAGAGTCTGAATCTCTGGCTCTGACAAAGCCCAGTCATTGCCCGCCTGACGAACCTCATCGGCGATTTCGTACAGCGTGATGGCGACGGCCACTGAGATATTGAAGCTCTCGGTAAAGCCCCACATCGGGATTCGAACACACTCGTCGGCCGCATCAATCACGTCCGGAGACAGACCCTCTTTTTCGTTTCCGAATAGCACCGCAGTTGGTGAGCTGATCTTCAGATTTCGAACGGATCGATGCTCTGCATGCGGGGAAGTGGCAACGATCCGATAGCCGTTCTCGCGCAAGCTACGAATACAGTCCTGCCCTGAGGTGTAGCGAACCACGGTTGTCCAATTGGTAGCTCCGCGAGCAATCTGGCTGTTTGGTTCGAACTGGTTCCGCGATTCAATGACATGCACGTCCTGAACACCGAAGCAATCACAGCTGCGAACACACGCGCTCATGTTGTGTGGGCGGTAGAGGTTCTCGAAACCGACCGTCAGAAATCGCGTTCGTTGAGCCAAGACTCGATCAAATGTGTCCATTCGCTCGGCAGTAAGAAAGCCACAAAGGTATTGAAATAGCTCAGGATCCATTGGCTGGTTTTGCTCGGTGCTGTTTGTTGCCAGGACAGATTTTGCCGGATGCAGTTGCCTTCATCTGGAGCCAAGCGGCAAGCGAGGCAATTTGAGAAAGATATCTGCAGCCATGGCGTCCGAATGAATCGATTGGCGTAAATCTACGGGTCATAGGAATGGCGACTGTCGATTCAAATTGAAGTGTTGATCCGAACATTCTGAACTCGGAGGGTCGTGGTGTTTAGGTTCCCGGTACTTTTGCTGTTGCTCTCGTCGCCTCTCGTTGGGCAAAACCTGCCGGTTCAGTCGGAGTACGTCGATGATCCGATTGCCACATCTGACGGAGTATCCAGCGGGTCCGGCCTGGATTGGCTTACCGGCTATTCAACAGACATTCGGCTGGGCGTCAACATTGGCGAAACGTTCTCTGAACCGGCTGACAACGTGACACTGGACGTGTTTCGACCCCTAAACAACTGGGGCTTCAGCGACGGTGGCGAACAAATTCAATACCTGGACACACGTGTGGGCTGGAACTTTGAGGGCGGCGGTTTCGCGAACATCGGTTTCGGTCGGCGACACTATTTCGCAGACACAGACACGATGATCGATGGCAATATCTGGTACGACATCGACGGAACTCGCAATCGGTTGTTCCACCAGGTAGCAGCTGGTGGACGAATTGAAAACTCTTTGTTCTCACTGCGTGGGAATTACTATCTGCCTGTTGGCGACGACGTTCAGAATGCAGGGTTCACTCCGCTGACTGGCAACGTCGGTTACCAGGGAAACAACCTTGCTCTGGAGCGCTTCCGGATTCAGGAGCAGGCCTATCGTGGGTTCGATGCCGAGTTTGGAATTCGACTTGCCGGTTCGCACCTGCCGCAGTTGTTGTTGGGCTACTACAACTTCGAAGCAGACAACGTTCCAGACATCTCCGGTTACACCGCGGCGGTTCAAGCGTTCGCCTTTGAGAACCTACTTTGTTCTGCCCAACTCACATTTGATGATGAAGACGATACGAGCTTCATGTTTACGGCGAGCTACGACATCTCCAGCCGAAACATTCGGTCCGGCAGACTTCGTGACCGAATCACAGAGCGAGTTCGTCGGACGAGACACGTGGTTTCTCGCAGCGAACTTGTCTACGACCCCATCGCCGCCCAAGATGCGTCGGGTCAGCGAATCAACATCATCCACGCAAATTCAAACGGCAGCAGCAACGGCACGTTTGAGAGCCCTTATGGCAACTTGCAGAATGCAGCCGATGACGCAGCAAATCGTCCCAACAGTATTGTTCTGGTTCACGCCGACAGTGTGTTTGATGGACAATCGGTTGTTCTCCCGGAAGACACGCGATTCCTGGGCGAGACACTCGACCACTTTGTGACCACACAGCAGTTGGGCACAATCGCACTTCCACGCGCGACGACGGGAACTTCGTTGCCGGTCATTCAAAATGCTCCCGTCGCCACTCCTGCAGTGACGCTCGCGAATAATCTCGAAGTGAACGGTCTTCGCATTCGAAACGCTCGTGGAACAGGGTTGCTGATTGACGGTCTCTCAGAAGGCCTCTCGATATTGGACACCACGGTTGATGGAGCCGCCGTCGGCATGCACATCCGCGGTGCGACGGGCAATGTGGGGCTTGATCCAATTCAAATTATGAACACGACAGGCACTGGTCTGTTCGTCGAAGACACAACGGCTTCTGCGGCTCTCGCATTCTCGACAGTCGACATTTCGAATGCTGGTGATAATGCGATTGAGATTCGAGGTAGTGAAGCTGACAGTGAAATCACGTTTGAAGAACCAGTTACGGTTGATGGAGCCGGTCGTCATGGTGTCGCGATTCTGGACAATTCTGATGATGCCAGTCTCTTGTTTGCCAATAGCGTGACGGTCGCCAATACAGGCGACAGCGGTATCCGCATCTCAAACCGCAACGACAATCCGACAGCAATTTCTCCTGACATCGAGTTCAACGGAAAAACCACCGTCACAGGTTCGACCGGCACTGCAGTCTTCCTGCGAAACAACGGATCCAACGTGAAGTTCGCTGACCTTGCGATCACAGACTGGATGACGACTGCGATTGGCTTGGAAAATTCCCGAGCACATTTAACCGTTGAGAATCCACTAGAGCTTTCGAATGTGAACGGCTCTCTTGAGTCAACAATTCTGATGACGGGAAGGGTCAACAACGTCACTTTTGCAAACGTTACGATCGACGACACATTCGCGACCAGCGGTGATGCGACTGTGTCATTCGTCGAATCAGACTCCAGCGTGTTTGATGTCACGTTTGCGAACTTGAACGTTCAGTCGACCAACCGGACCGCACTGTTTGGCAGTGAGACCGGCAACAACAATACAACACTGGTGATCGGCGGCGGGCGTCTTGCAACAACGGGTGCGACTGCCGTGGACCTCAACGGTTTGTCTACGGATGTCACGCTGGATTCAGTTGATGTCAGTGATACACCCGTCGGCGTTTCGTTGGTTAACGTTGGTTCGCGATCAGCGTTTCATGATGGCTTTACCATCAACGGCGGAACATTCGAACGTGTCGAACGCGGCGTGGTTGCTCTCGCAACCAATGACCTAACGCTCAATTCACTGAGCATTGATTCTTCACAGTCCGGTATTCGTGTGGCCTCAATCGATCTGACTCAGCCACAACAAGCGACGATTCAAAACGTTGTACTTACAGACGCTGGTGGTTCAGCAAACTGGGTCGGTATCGACTTCGACTGGGGTCGCGGAGCCCACTTCGGAAACCTGAACAGCGTGATTGGCAATTCGATCACTGGATCTGGCGTCAACCAAATCGGTATTCGGGCGACGAACGTTGGTTCGAACCTCGACATGCTGCTGGCGGTTGAGGGGAATGACGTCTCCCTGACCGGTGCCGGATCGACAGGCGTCGAAGTCTCGGCGACGGGGATTCTGTTGAATCAGGTTGCCAACTTCGGTGGCATCACATTATCAGGTACCGACGACAACCTCGTCGATGTGCCGAACGGTAGTGAAATCACGGTACACCAGGGGCTAGGTGCAACAGTCGAAGGTTCAATTCGTATCAACGGAACCGATCGACCGTAGTCAGCTACGCCATCGAGAAGGAACCCAGATCAAGGTTGCCACCTGAAATCACGCCAACAACATTCCGTCCGGCAAAACGGTTTGCGTGTTCGGTCATGACAGCCAGGGGCACTGCTCCCGAAGGTTCGCAAACCAGACGACCTTTGTGAAACAGTGTTCGTGTTGCGGCGGCGATCGCTTCTTCGCTGGTTGTCAAAATGTCATCGACCAGTTCATTGATGATTGGGAACGTCAGCGATCCAATCATGGTCCGCAGCCCATCGCCGATTGTGTCGTAGCGTTTTGGTCTCTGAATTGTGCCGGCTTTCCAACTTCGGAATGTATCGTTCGCCCATTCTGGTTCTGCAGCAATCACCTGAATATCAGGACGCAGCGCTTTGATGGCTGTTAGCGATCCGGCAAGCAGTCCGCCGCCGCCAACCGGAATAACCACGGTGTCCACATCCGAACATTGTTCGAGCACTTCAAGCGAGGTCGTTCCCTGACCGGCGATCACTTTCGCATCATCGTAGGGATGAACCAGCGTTGCTCCGGTTTCATTGATGATGACATCAGCGGCCGCTTGTCTCGCTTCAGTTGTTGGTTCACAAAATGATGGTTCAACGCCAAAACTTCGTACCTGTTGAACCTTCACCTTTGCCGAGTTATGCGGCATCACAATATGAGCCTCGATACCACGCAGCTTCGCAGCTCGCGCGAGGGCGGCGGCGTGGTTTCCGGACGAATGAGCAACCACACCGGCAGCCGCTTGTTCCTCTGTCAACGAGAATACCGCGTTGCATGCGCCGCGAGCCTTGAAGGCTCCGACATGCTGTAGATTCTCGCACTTGAACGCGACGGTGCATCCAAGAGATTCACCGATCGTGGGACATTCAACCACGGGTGTTCGGATAACGTGACCCTCAATTCGGTCAGCCGCTGCCCGAATGTCGTCCAGCGATACGGTTGTTGTGCTCATGCCAGTTTCCAAGGAGGTTGGCAGGACAGGCTAACCAACGATTCGCCATGATCAAGACGAGATGAGAAGCTGTTCGAGGTTGTTGAACACAAAGTGTTCGGCACCGAGTTCTTCGTGATAAAAACCTTCTGAACCAGTTGAATCTTCTGCAACATTTCCAGTCAGGGCGAGCCTTGTATCGCTTTCGATCGCGGCAACCTGGAAAGTACCAACGACTTCTTCACCCTGACGAATCTGTAGAATCTGGCCGACTTCCAGCTCTTCGGTGAAGAGTGTTCCGTCTCCAGTAATGAACGCCGAACCTTGCTCTGTGCTGATGGTACCCGTGATCTGTTCAGAATACAGCTCGAAGTTCCGCAGCGGAGTTTCCGCGAAGACACCGCCATCGAGATTGAATTCGGACAGGTCATTAATCGCATCTGCGATATCCAACCCGTCTGCAATGACTCGCCCAAAAACGGTGTGTTGTGCGTCGTCAAGAAAGGTGTTGTCGTCCAGATTCACAAACCACTGATTCGTCGCGCTGTCTGGCTGACCACCGCGGAGGGCTGTTGACAGTGTTCCTCGCAGATTGGAATTGTTTTCGTTGAACTCGTTTTCGACCGTTCCATTGGAATCGAGTGCTCCAATCTGACCGTCTCGAAATTCGAACCCGCCACCCTGAATGATGAAGTCGTCGACCGAACGATGAATCACACCCAAGTCGTCTGAATCGAGGTATTCAAGATACGCGGCTACAGTCAACGGAGCTTCGTCGTCCAGGAGCTCGACGTCAAAAGCGCCAAGACTGGTGTCGAAACGCACTACGGTTCCAACAGCTCGGTGAACCTTTACGTCGAAGAACTGTTCTGTGCCCGAATCGTCTGTGCTGCGGATTCTCAGATGGTTCAAGCCGTCGACAAGATCCAGTGGAAGTTCGTAGTTTCCATACTCGTCAGAACGAAGAACGATGTCGTCGAATTGCTCGTCGCCATCGAGATCAATCTCGATAAGTGCATCGTTGGTTGTAATGCCATTGACGACTGTTTCCTGGTTATTGGTAATCACACCGCCAACGGTTTCCACTCCGGGAGCAACACCGTCCAGTTCCTGAATTCGGTACAGGAACATATCCATCGACTTCAGCATGGCGGCCTCAGCACGGGCCATCGCTTCTTCCAGACTACCGCTGTCGATGGTTCCATCAGTCGTGCGAACAACACTTCTGGTGGCTTTGAAGATGTTGTTGTTTTGTTCGTACGTGTTGCTGCCGCCACTTCCGTTCACCGTAAAGTTGCCGGTGAAGATATTCCGCAGCCCGGTCTCGCCGAGGCTTAGCTGGTCGTCGTCGGCTCCAAGGCCAATCCATGTGTCGGTGCCGACTCTGGAATCCACCATGTCGATGGTGTCGTTGCCCACACTTGTGATTATGGAGAGTCCCGATTTGAATCGACCGCTCGAAATCGAAACATGGTCATTATGCTCGCCTGTCAGGATGTTGGTATCGCCATCAACGCGAACGGATTCCATGACCAAATCATCGTCGCCTCGACCAATGGATATCGCCAGGTCCGGCACGAACGCTGAATCCACAATTCTTAGCGCGTCTCTGCCGTTGTTTCCTCGAATCGCGGCACGTTCGCCTTCGACAAATACGCCATCCAGAGAGACGTTGTCTCGTCCGGATCCCATTGAGATTGTCAGATCACCACCGACCTCCGTTCGCAACATTCCGAACACATCATTTCCGGCTCCTCCCTGAAATTTGAAGTCGCCGTTGATGGTCAGCTCGCGAGAAACAAGAAACTCGTCCTGTCCCGAACCGAGGTTAACTTTGACGTTCCCCGGAATGACGTTGGTCCCTTCGAAGAGAACTGTGCGGCCGGTCTTGCCATTGATTTTGGTTCCCTGCCGGGCCCGAATGGAAACGTCACCCTTGAAATAGGTGAGTTCCAAGTGGTTTGAATCGGCGTCGCCCTGGATGGTGAGATTGCCGTCTTCAATCACCGCAGAAACTTCGCCAGTCAGCAGACGACGTGATTCCAAATTCTCAATCGCGGCGACCTGAGGTGGACGTTGGCGACGAGAGCGTTTTGGGGAGCGAGCCATAATTCGGTTCCTGCGATTCTCACGAGCCCCCCGGCAATCATGATTATTCTCGCAGGCTTCGGTTCGCAGCAAGACGAGCGAACGCTCTGGCAACCAGCTTCATCAGTTTGGTTTGGCGAACAAGCCGCATTCCGGCAGTAACTACCGCTGCCTGCACAAACCGGCCATGCGGCGAAGAACCTTCCAACAACCACCCTCCCAATGTCGCAGCCGCACCCGGTCAGGCGGGACGCGCGTTAAACGTGTTGGCCAGCGAGGTGGCCGGTGCTGAAGGCGGCCTGAAAATTGAAGCCGCCGATTGGTCCATCCAGATCAAGGATTTCGCCGGCGAAGAAGAGGGTCGGCTGAAGCTTGCTTTGCATGTTGCGGCTGTCGACTTCCGATAAGGCAACGCCGCCCGCCGTGACTTCTGCCTTCTTGTAACCCAGCGTTCCCTGAACCGGACATTCCGTTCGCATGAGTGCTTCGGTCAGCCTTTGAATTTGCTTCTTCGAGAGTTCAGCGTTCCTCTGCGTCACAGGAACATCCGCGCGTTCGAGCAGGCTTTCGACAAGACGTCGAGGTAATTCGCCAGTGAGAGATTGAGCAACCGATTGTTTGCCCGCCTTTTGCTGTTGGAGGCGGAACCGGTCGGCAAGTTCTTCTGATTTTATATTGGGCAGGAAGTTGCATCGAAGAACGAGACTGTCTGGTTTCTCCTCTTCCGTTTCGGATGCTTCAAACCTCGCGATCTCACGACTAAGGTTCATGACCGTTGGACCAGAGAACCCAAAGTGTGTGAACAACAACGGCCCGCGACGAACATCCAGCGGCTTCTGCTTTCGTTTGGGAGGAACCGAGCAGACGGAAAGTTCGACATCTTCAATCGTGACGCCGGATAGCGCGTTGACCCATTGAACACCGCTGGCCACCGGCGCGAGTGCAGGGACTGTGGGAACGATCGAGTGGCCAAACTTCTTTGCCCACGCGTAACCATCGCCTGTGGTTCCACAACCTGGATACGATCGACCACCGCGGGTGATAACCAGACTTTCGGCCGTGAAGTTGTCGCTGTCGGTCTTCACCCAAAACCGGGGAGATTCTCCATCAGCTTCGGTGGTTCCAATCTTCCGCACAGGC
>JBGCDN010000175.1:0-2732 GCA_045105495.1 Planctomycetaceae bacterium | reverse complement strand
TACTTTCAATGCCAACATGATGCCGTAAGAAAAAGCGGGGCCATCTTTCGATGTCCCCGCTTATGAGTTGCTGGATGCGATGTCGAAGACTCGTCTCTCGCCTTCAGCCTAGTAGTTGCTGTTGGTCCAACCCGAAGCGCTACCAAGGTACACAGCTACCGGACCCGAGATAAAAAGGCTGTCATTATCCGCGATCGCACGTCTGTTTCGGCGGCCTTCAGATCCACCGAGTACGGAACTGCCAGCAGCACAAATGACTTGTCCAGTGCATCTCAGATAGTCGTCTCCACGACCAAAGTCAGCTGTCATCTTCGCAAACAGTACCCCACTCATCTCCAGGATGTCATGCCCTGCATCGAAATCCATTGCAGTGTCGCCATCGAATTGTGAATCGCGAATTTTGGCCAGGTCATTCTTACCTGTGCCGTCGATCGTCAACTGGCTGTGAACTCGTGAATCGGCGATAAGCAGATCCAGATGCATGTAACTGAAGGTGCCGACATACTTATTGATACTCAGGTCTTGCACAACTTTGACGTCTTCGATTTTGACTTTGTCAGCCCACTGCAGGGAGATGTTTTCACAGCGTGTCCGGTAGATGAAGAATGAATCGAGATCATCATCGTAGCCAGCATTCACGCTAATTCGCTGAAATGGAATGTCGACGTCCGCAACAATCAACTTGTCTGATCCTTCGCCAAGTTCAAATCGCAGATCCTGCGTGGCTGTCAGCATGACGCTGACTTGACCATTGATTGTGGTACTGCCTCCGCCCGACAAGAGAAGTCCTTTGGTTCGTCCATCAGGTAGTATTGTATTTTCGAGAACCACCGTGTTGTCGCTGCCGTCGCCGCTGATGAGGTAGTGGCCATTTCGTCCGGGCACCATTGAATATGTGACGTTTCCGCCAGCGAGAGCGGTTGAGGATGAAAGAGTAACTCCGATTAATATCGCACCGATGAGAGACTTCATTGCGTGTGCCTGAGTTGAGGGGAGGTTGACTTCATGTTCAAGAACGAGCTAACCCGTGGGTGTTACAGACGAAGCTGAAAAATCCACCAGAGCCGGTAGCTCGGGACTTGTGGCTTCGTCCAATACGAGACGTGCGACCGTTGTTTAGGCGTCAGTTCGAATCTGGCGACAAGACTCCGATAGTCAGGCCTGTTGCGATATACTGGTGGCCGCGATGTTTGACAGTGGCACAGGAGCAGTAACGTGAAACGGCAAATCCTCAACCGACGAACTCTGCTCAAAGGTGCGGCGTCAGTCACCGTTGGACTTCCTTTGCTGGAAGAGATGATGCTCTCCACGGCATCCGCCTGCACACCGACCGCAGAGGTTCCCGTTCGAGCGTTCAATGTGTTCTTTGGACTGGGCATCCCTGCCCCGCTGCAGACGGAAGGCTTCGACGGAGTTTTAGAACCACTGAAGCCGCTGTCCGACAAGTTGCTCATCATGCGCAATGTCGATCAGGTTCGTTGCGACGAATCTGGCATCAACGCTCACTTTGACGGAGCGACCGGTGCCTTCACGGCTGAACCGCCTGACGGCGAGGCCAAGAGCGGTGGTCCATCCATCGACCAGGTTGTGAAGAAGCACTTCCATCCGAACGGCTTACCTGCCGGGATGGTTCCAACTTTGGTGGGCGGAACCTTCTTCCGACGAAGCCGAGTTGGCCGCTACGTCCACAGTTACAACCACAATGGAACCGTCGCTGCCAGCATGCAGGAGCGGCCGCGGGATTTGTTTGACCGAGTGTTCGGAACCATTGACGTTGGCGAAAACAAAGATGCTCGTCGTGCACGACTTAAGAGAAGCGTCCTTGATTCGGTCGTTGGTCAGTACAAGTTCTACACCGGTCCGAACTCACCGCTTGGTTCGGCCTCGCGTGCTCGCGTGAAAGATCATCTCGATCGAATCCGCGAATTCGAACAACGTGCGTATTCGCAAAAGCCCCGCGATCCAAACGGCCCGACGTTGCCTCCGCGATCAAAGCTGGCCCATGGTGGCGAAGCTGACCCCGGCGGTCAGGGCATCGACATTACTGTCGATCAACTGACCGAAGAATGGCGTCTCATGGCCGACCTTTATGCTCTCGCCATCCAACTCGACCGCGCACGGTTTGGAGCGATCACGTTTCTTGCCGCAGGCGAACGACTTCGCGTAACGGGTGACTACAACTACGACGACAAACTGGTCTACAAGTTCAACGACCCGAAAGAACTAAACGCGTCGGGTGATAAAGGTTGCAGCCACGAGTGGTGGCATAAGTTCCACGAGAAGAAAGACAACAAGCAGCTCCGCGCACACGCTCACTTGAAGATGCGAGAAGTCGCGTACTTCCTGAGTCGTCTGGATTCTGCCGAATGCAAAGAAGCGAACGGCAAATCGATTCTTGAAAACTCAATGATCACCATCTCGACAGAATCCGGCGACGGCCGCCACAACAACGTGAAGCGCGAACTGTCGGGTGTGTTCCACGCGATCACCGGCTGCAACGGACGGTTCAAAACCGGTGAGATCATGGATATCGGCAAGGAAGGCATCGACGTTTACAACACGATGCTGGACGGACTTGGCGTGAAGGAACGCCTTGGGCCCGCGAAGCGAGAGATGACCGCGGTCGATGCGATTCGGGCCTGACCTTGTGAAGGACTCGTTTAGAAAATTGCTGGGCCTGCCGGGCGACTGTTTGTTCGTGTTCAAGTTGAGCCGTAGGCGCTAGCCTCGGG
>JBGCDN010000174.1:0-7982 GCA_045105495.1 Planctomycetaceae bacterium | reverse complement strand
GCGGGAAGATGTTTGTCGGCTTCAACGATCAGGACAAACTGATCGCCATCGATACCCAGACCGGAAAGACACTTTGGACTGCCTTCGCCGAAGCACCAATTCGGTTCGCTCCCGTTGCCTTCGAGGGGAACATCTTCTGCACCAGTGATGATGGTTACCTCTACTGCTGGTCGCAGGAGGACGGTTCACTGCAATGGCGATTCCGAGGTGGACCGAGCGATCAGAAAGCACTTGGCAACCAACGATTCACATCAGCCTGGCCCGCTCGAGGTGGCCCGGTTGTTCGAGATGGCAACGTCTATTTCGCGGCCAGCATCTGGCCGTTCATGGGCACATTCATTTACTCGCTGGATGCTAAAACCGGGGACGTCGTTTGGGTCAACGACAGCACCGGCTCGCAGTACATCAAACAGCCACACAGCGCGCCGTCGTTTGCGGGGGTGGCTCCGCAGGGTTGTATGGTCGCGACGGAGAAATACTTGGTCGTGCCGGGCGGCCGATCGGTCCCCGCAGTATTCGAACGCGCGACCGGTAAGCTGCTGTATTTCGAAATCAACGCAGGCGGAAAAGGAACCGGTGGAGCAAACGTCTTTGCAACCGAGAAGCGGTTCTTTCTGCACACCCGCGAAAAGGGAACCCGTGCATTCGAACTCGCCACGGGAAAGAAGACAGCATTCAGAACCAACGAACCCGTTCTCGCCGGAGACATCGGATACTCGGCCAGCATCGTGAAAGATCGAAAGGTCGTGCAGGCGTTGAGGCTGCATCTCAAAGATCAACCAAAACCGAAGAAGGACAAGAAAGCTACTGCGAAGAACCAGCATCTCATTTGGGAAGTCGAAGCAGATGGAACCGGCGACTTGATTCAGGCTGGCACCGAACTTTTTGCCGGTGGAACGAACGGAATTGCTCGGATTGGACCACTTGGCCAAAAGCCGAGAGTGACCGCGACCATTCCAACTCAGTTCAAGGTCGAGCGATTGCTGGCGGCGAATGGCAAAGTGTTCGTCGTCGGTCTCGATGGAACAATCGCCGCATACGCAGATCACTCTGGCGAACCAATTACCCAGGCGAAACCGGCAACTGCCTCTGATCAGACTGCCCCTGTGGATAGATTCATCGCGAGCCGACTGGCGAAGGGTGGCGACGCAGAGGGATTTGCCATCTGGTATGGAATGGACGAAAGTCGAATTGGCGCGGCTGCGGAATTCTCGCGTCACTTCAAACAGCTCGCAGTCATCGAAGATGAGCCGCGGTTTGTCGCAAAGTTTCGCGAAACACTGGACGGTCAGGGTCTTTACGGCACAGTGACCGTACATGCCGTCAAGCCATGGCAGTTCCAGGCTCCGCCGTATGTCGCCAACATGGTCATTGTCGATCGGAATAGATCTGAGCAAGTTGCAACCAACAAAGCGATGATGGCCATGCTCTTCAAGAGTGTGCGACCGTACGGTGGCGTGATGCAGTTAATCTGCGCGCAATCGCGCCATGAGGAATTTGTCGCCGGGATAAAGGCGATGAACCTGCCACGGGCCGAGATTCGAACAGATGGAGCCATAATTCTCGTTGAGAAGGTTGGCCGCATCCCCGATTCCGACGACTGGACGCACCAATACGGGAACATCGCCAACACGGTGAAGTCGGACGACGCCAGTGTAAAGTTGCCACTCGGCGTGCTGTGGTTTGGCGGTTCCAGCAATATGGATGTGCTGCCCAGGCATGGTCACGGTCCGCCCGAACAGGTCATCGGCGGACGTCTGTTTATTCAGGGAATGAACTCGCTTTCCGCGCGTGATGTCTACACCGGTCGAGTGCTCTGGAAACGCGACTTCGAAGACCTCGGCACCTTCGATGTCTATTACGACGAGACCTACGAAGACACTCCGCTGAATCCGAAGTACAACCAGGTCCATATCCCTGGAGCGAACGGGCGAGGAACCAATTTTGTCGCAACGGACGACTTGCTCTACATCGTCGAAGGTTCCACCTGCCACGCCATGGATCCGGCCAGCGGCAAAGACAAGTTCACAATCGAGCTACCTCAGAAAGACGAAGCCAACCCTGTCGACTGGGGCTATCTCGGTATTTACGAAGATGTGCTGATCGGCGGCGTTGGCTTCGCGAACTATCGCAAAAAGCACCAACTGCAGTTCCCTACAGATCTCGTCCTGAAGGGCAACGCAAAAGGCTACGGCTCAAAGAGCTTCGACCGCGCTGCGAGTCGTGCGTTGGTTGGGTTTGACCGCAAGACGGGTAAGCAACTCTGGCAAGTCGAGGCGAAACATAGTTTCTGGCACAACGGCATTTGTGCGGGTGACGGAAAACTTTTCTGCCTCGACAAGAACCCACATGCGATCGAACAAGCGTTGAAGCGACGTGGCAAATCGGCTCCTGACACCTACCGAATCGTTGCGTTCGAGTCTCGCACCGGAACTCAGGCATGGGAACACGACTACAAGGTCTTCGGCACGTGGCTAAGCTACGACGCCGAAACCAATTCACTGCTGCAAGCGGGAGCCAAAGCGCGCGACCGTCTAGTAGCCGAAACTGGCCAAGGCATGGCCATGCACAACGCGGCTGATGGTTCCATCAACTGGATCAAATCGAAGCTGAAGTACAGCGGCCCCTGCATTCTGCACAACGGCTGGATCATCACGAATTCCAACTCCTACGCGGAATGCGCAGGGGCGTTTCGTATCACGGATGGCGAACAAAAGTTGGTGGCCAACCCGATCACGGGCGAACAGCAGCCGTGGAAAATGACGCGAGCCTACGGCTGCAACAACATCATCGCCTGCGAGAACTTTCTAACGTTTCGTTCCGGTGCCGCCGGGTTCTACGATCTCGAAACCAACAGCGGCACGGGCAATCTCGGCGGATTTAAGTCGGGCTGCACATCGAATCTCATCGTTGCCAACGGAGTCTTGAACGCACCAGACTACACGCGCACGTGTAGTTGTTCGTACCAGAACCAAACCTCTCTGGCGTTGGTTCACATGCCCGAAATCGACATGTGGGCTGTGAACAATGACGTCACGGCCGAGATGGATGAGAACCAAATTGATCGCATCGCCATCAATTTCGGCGCACCTGGGGACAGACGAGACGATGATGGAAATCTGTGGATCGAGTACCCCAAAGCTTCAGGCAACTCACCACCGATTCAGATCGCCTTCACCGGAACTGCAGAGTTTCAGCAACAACATCCAAGCACCATGCGAAACGCTGACCGTCCATGGGTTCACGCATCGGGCGTTCGGAACATCACCGGACTAACACTGTCGATGCGAGTGGAAGAACCACTTGATCTCAAGCGAAGAGGCATCGCGATCACAGATGCGAACGACGATGCAGAAGAAAGTCAGAACGGGTCCGTCAACCTGACCAGTAGCGATCTTGAATTCGTAGAAGACTCTGTTGACCAAACAATTGGCCTTCGATTCCCGAGTATGCCGATTGCCCAAGGAACAAAAATCAACAGCGCGTCGATCCAGTTCGCGGTCGATGAACCAACAGACACAGTCACCAGTCTTCGCATCCACGTTGAAGAGACCACCAACGCGACTGCGTTCACCACAAAAGCAAGGAACCTTTCGGCCCGTAAGTTGTCGACAGAATTCGCCGAATGGTCACCACCTCCGTGGACGACTAGCGGCGAGGCAAAGGCGCCTCAAAGAACCACGAACGTCGGCCCCCTCCTGCAAACTCTTGTGAACCGACCCGACTGGCAACCCGGCAACGCTGTCGCGTTCATCATCACTGGAAAGGGCAAACGGGTCGCACGGTCAGCGAATGGAAAAAGCAAACCAGGTGCGAGACTGTTGGTTGATGCTCCACAAGTCGCTGTCCGACCGCAAAGCCAAGACCAACGAGAAGCTGAAGTGGAGTTGCTGCTTTCCTCTCTTCGCGGGTCAGGCAGCTGTCGCCTTAATGTCGTGGCGCAAGGAAAACCTGTGCGGCAAAACGTACTGGTGCCCGAGTCGGGAACCGCGAGTGTTCGATTCCAAACGAGAATTGGATCAGAACTGACCGTTGAACTTGCCCCGACCGATGGAGCCCCGGTTCTAAGTGGGCTATCCCTCAAGTTCATCGAACCAACAACCGCCACGAGTGAGTAGGCCTGTCCGCCCGCACGACATTCGCGGATCCCGTTCACTCGTGCGCTGACATCGTTTGAACTACGATCGTTCCAGCTGCAAACCAATGATTCATGGAGCAAAAATGCGTCGAATAATTCCACTCGCCTTGGTTCTCTGTGCGACAACCGCCGTCGCTCAGGACCTACGATCGGGCATCACTCTTGAGAACTTCGATAAGTCGGTTCGACCGCAGGATAATTTGTTCAATCACGTCAACGGACGCTGGTTGCTAAAAACAGATATCCCTGCAGACAAGTCGAACTACGGATCGTTCACCGCGCTTGCTGACGGAGCGATCGAAAACGTCAAGGCGTTGATGGTCGAAGCCAGCAAGACGCCCAACGCCACCGGTAACGCCCAGAAGATTGGCGACTTCTACAAGAGCTTCATGGACGAAAGTGCGATTGAAGCAGCGGGCATCGATCCTCTGATGCCAGAGATGGAGAAGATCAACAATCTCAAGACAACCGAAGACGTCATTCGTCACTTCGGCTATCTGCAACAGCTTGGTATCGGCGGCCCGATCGCCTTCTACGTCGGAGCAGACGCGAAGAGCTCCAAAGAAAACCTTGCCGCTGTCTTCCAGAGTGGAACGACCCTACCGGACCGCGACTACTACTTTGTCGACAACAAGAAATACCAAGGCGCTCGCGAGGCACTGCGTGCGTACATCCAGGAATTATTCGAGCTGTCCGAACTTCCCGGTGGCAAAGTCGCTGCGGCCCAGATCGTTGAACTCGAAACCAAGTTGGCATTATTTCAGTGGTCTCGCATCAAGCTGCGAAATGCCAATGCTCGCTACAACAAGTATCAGGTCACCGATCTGCCAAAGCTCACTCCGACCATGCCATGGGAAACATTCTTTACAGCAGTCGGAGCCGAAGGGCTGAAAGAACTGAATGTCGCAACCCCCAGCTTCTTCAAAGCGTTGGAAGTGATTGTTGCCGATACTGACCTCGATGTTTGGAAACAGTACATGCGGTTCCGCGTGCTGGACGCCGCCGCACCTGCACTGCCGAAGCCGTACGTTGACGCTGCGTTCGCTCTCTACCAAAAAGAACTCGCGGGTGTCCCGGAACAAAAGTCTCGCGAACGACGAGCTGTCGAGACTGCATCTGGCGGTCGAGGCTTCGGTGTTCTTGGAGATGCCATTGGCGAGATGTACGTCAAGAAGCACTTCGGCGAAGAAGCCAAACGTCGGATGGACGAATTGGTTCAAAACCTGTTGAAGACATACGAAGTCAGCATCAACGAACTAAAGTGGATGAGCCCCAAGACCAGGAAGATGGCTCTCGACAAGCTGCACAAGATCAAGCCAAAGATTGGCTTCACCGAAAAGTGGCGTGACTACACCGATTTGAAGATCGACCCCAAAGATCTGCTTGGCAACATGAAGCGTTCGGCAATGCACGAACACAAACGCATGATGGCCAAGCTTGGTCAGCCGGTTGACGAAACCGAATGGGGTATGACGCCACAGACGGTCAACGCGTACTACAACCCAACCAAGAACGAAATCGTATTCCCAGCCGCAATTCTGCAGCCACCATTTTTCGATCCTCAGGCAGAGGATGCTGTCAACTACGGTGGCATTGGTGCTGTCATTGGTCACGAAATCAGCCACGGTTTTGACGACCAAGGCAGCAAGTACGACGGCGACGGAAACCTGAAAAACTGGTGGACCGATTCAGACCGAACTGCATTCGAAAAGCTGGCCAACGCACTTGTTGCTCAGTACGACGCGTACGAAGCCCTGCCAGGTAAGACCGTTCAGGGGCGACTGACACTTGGCGAGAACATCGCCGACCTGTCTGGTATGGCGATCGCCTACAAGGCCTACAAAATGTCTCTGGGCGATAAAGAAGGCCCTGTCATGGACGGCTACACCGCTGACCAACGGTTCTTCATTGGCTGGGGACAGATCTGGGCTCGCAAGTACCGCGACTCAGAACTAGTTCGCCGCTTGGTGACAGATCCTCACTCGCCATCACTGTTCCGAGCAAACGGTCCAGTCATCAACTTCGACGCGTTCTACGAAGCGTTCGATGTGAAAGAAGGCGACCAGCTATTCAAGCCGAAGAGCGAACGCATCCAGATCTGGTAATCGGCAACGATCGACTGCCGAACCTGGCTGAGCGTTAGAGAGACTTCAGGACCGCGTGGACATTTCGATGTTCACGCGGTTCTTTCTTTTCCCAATCTTCCTAAGCAACTGCGTCATTTACTCAGCACAATCTCTCGTTGCGTCAGTCCGTCGGGAAGTGGATTCGGTGACGCAATCAAGACCGAACAGCCAGCCTTCTCGATGACATCCTGAATGGCTCTCGTACCAGCTTCATCCAAGTCAGAGAACGGTTCGTCCAGAAGAAGTAGACTCGGCTCCAAGGTCATCGTTCGAGCAATCGCAACGCGTCGGCGTTCGCCCCCGGACAGTCGGGTCACTACTCGATCCCGCAGATTCTCAATCCCCAAACGCGACAGCCATGACCGAGCCTTCTCCTCGCAGTCGGCAGCCTTCAATCCTGATTGTCGAAGGCCATAAGTCACATTCGAAAAAACAGAACCGCGAAAGAGGTACGGCCGCTGATGGACATGACCTATCGATCGCTGCTCTAACGCGATCTGAACGTCGCCGGTGTAACTGGTTTCCAATCCGGCTAGCACTCGAAGCAACGTACTCTTACCCGAACCGTTGGCTCCGAGGACTCCTACGCACTCACCTTCAGCAACCTGCAACCGCGGAACCTCGCAGACGACTTGAGTCCCCTTTTTGACCTTCAGGTTAGACACGTCAATCATCGCGTGCCTTCCTCATCATCGCCTTCTGATCGGCCAACGTACGACATCAACAAGGTGACTGACATTGCGATGACCAGCAGTAGCAACCCCATCGCGAGTCCGCGACCGAACTCGCCTTTACCCGTTTCGAGTGCTGTGGCCGTGCTAAGTGTGCGTGTTCGGTCTTTGATGTTGCCGCCGACCATCATCGCGATTCCGAGCTCCGTCACACATCGAGAGAACGCGGTAAGAACCGCAAGCATCACGCCACCGCGCGCTTCGGAGACGTAGAGTTTTACCCGCTGAAACCAGTTCGCACCCAGCAGCCACGCTGTTTCTCCAACTCGGACATCCAGCGAACTAATCGCTCCGTAGGTCAGCGAAACAACGATCGGAAACGCCAGAATCAGTTCACCGAATACAATTGCCCACGGCGTGTAGAGTAGTTCGAGCGGCCCAAGAAACCCCTCGCGAGAGAAGAACGAGAAGCACAGCACTCCCACAAAGACAGTGGGCAGAGACATGCATACTCGAAAAAGGAGCACCAAGAACCGACTGGCTGGAAATCGCTTTCTGGCCAGAAGCGTTCCGACCGGGATTCCAACAGTCGTGGCCACTCCAACCGCCAGCACAGAGATCCACAGGCTACGAAAAGCCGCGTCCCAGATGGATCGATCAGACCCCATCAGCAGTTGCGCCGCTTCACGCAGCCCGTCTGAAATCATCTCCATCGCTAGCCGCTCACTCTTCGAGACGCGATGGATGGAACAACTGCTCACCGTGCAACTTGTAATTCCGAATCAACATTTGTGCTTCGCGCGAGATGAGAAAGTCAACAAACGCATTCGCAGTTTCGAGCTGACCAGCGGCCTCCTCATTAGGCTTCACAACAATCGCACCATAAGGATTTCGCAGGCTCTCAGATGTGCGACCCAACGGCTTCAGCCTCATCTTGTCCTTGAACTTCAGGTAGGTCCCGCGATCCGCCAGGACGTAGCCGTGCATCTGATCGGCCATCACCAGCGTCGCCCCCATACCCTGCCCGCTCTCAACGAAGCCGTCCCA
>JBGCDN010000173.1:0-4228 GCA_045105495.1 Planctomycetaceae bacterium | reverse complement strand
CTTTCAGCGGTGCCAGCGATCGTTCGCCCAACAGCGCAAACACATCGTTACGCGAGTCGGCCATGACGGTTCCCGTCACATCCTGCCCGGTGGCGGTTCTGGCTGTATAAGCGAATTCAGGCATGAGTAGGGGTCAGGGATCAATGGTCAGAAGTCAGTGCAAGCCACAAACCAGTTCACTGAATCCTGATCCCTGGCAACTGACTCCTTTCAGTCAGTCACTCTTGGTCACACGCAGCACTTCATCAATGCTTGTCTTGCCATCGAGAACCTTGCGCCAACCGTCTTCGCGAAGTGTTCGCATTCCTGCGGCAATGGCGGCGGTTCGAATCTCTGTTGTGGCTTTGCGTTCGGTAGCCAGTTGACGGACGGCGTCGTCGGTAACAAGCAGTTCGTAAATACCACACCGACCGCTGTATCCAACGCCACCACACGAACGACATCCGCGCGGCTGATAGACTGGCTTGGTTCGGCATTCTTCGAACGGGAAATCGTCCGGCACTTCATCCTGCGATGGCATCCACGCTTCTTTGCAATCGTTGCATAGCGTTCGCACCAGTCGTTGAGCCATCACACCTTCAACGGTGCTGGCTACCAGAAACGGTTCAACGCCCATGTCAATCAAACGCATAAACGCGCCGGCTGCATCGTTAGTGTGCAGCGTGCTGAAAACCATGTGGCCGGTCAGTGACGCCTGAATCGCGTTCTCTGCTGTTTCGTGGTCGCGAATTTCGCCAACCAGAACCACATCCGGATCGTGTCGAAGGATACTGCGAAGGCTGGCGGCAAACGTCAGACCAACTTTCGCGTGAACCTGAATTTGGTTGATGCCTTCGAGCTGATACTCGATCGGATCTTCTGTTGTGATGATCTTGGTTCGCTCGCTGCGAATCTCAGCAAGAGCACTGTAGAGCGTTGTGGTCTTGCCGGAACCTGTCGGGCCAGTCACCAGCAGAATGCCGTGTGGCTGACGAATGAGCTTATGGAACGCTTCGTAGGTGTCCTGTTCCATACCAATACCTCGAAGCGAGAACGACATCGCGTCCTTGTCGAGAACTCGCATGACGACACCTTCGCCGTGCAGCATCGGAATGACGGACACACGAATATCAATCTCGCGTCCGGAAACAATCAGCTTGATACGACCATCCTGCGGAACACGTTTCTCCGCGATGTTCATTTTCGACATGATCTTCAGTCGAGACACAATCGCAGCCTGAAATCGATTCAGTTCCGGCGGAACCGGTTGCGTTTGCAGAATGCCATCGACCCGGTACCGAATCTTCAGCCCATCCGCCTGCGACTCCATGTGAATATCGCTGGCTCGCGCGTTAACGGCTTCGGTCAGAATGTCATTCACCAGTTTGACAACCGACGCCTGCTGAGCAGCTTCAGCCGCTTCCGAACCATCGAAGTTCAGCTCGTCCAGAACCTGAACTTCGTCTTCAGCTGTTTGTGCGATCAGTCCATCAAGAGTCTCTGCACCAACACCAAGTTGCTTCTTGATGAGTTTCGTAATCTCAGCACTGTCCGCCAGAACGGCGGTAACAGTTTCGCCCGTTGCCGCAGCCGCCGCGTCAACGGCCTGAACATCGAACGGGTTCGGCACGGCCAGTTTCACTAATCCGCCGGTTCGCTCAATTGGGAACACGTTGTGTCGGTGAATCAGCCGCGCTGGAAATCCAACCAGCACACCAGCAGCAGGCTCGGACGTCGTCAGATCAACAACGTCCATCCCAACGCATTCACCAATCGCAGTCAGGCAATCAACCTCGGCACCAAAACCAAGTTCGAGAGCAACTTGTTGCATGGGCGTGTTCGCCGCAAGCAGTTCTCGGCTTCGCTTCAGTTCATCCCGCGTCAGCGCGCGTGGTGGCGCGGACTGCGACCGAATTTGGGGAGTCACATGTTGCATGATTAAAGGTGGGAGGGACGGGGAGTCCCGATGGTGGAGGGAACGAGCCAGTGGCGGCCCGCCGTATGTTGTTGAGGCATATAGTATTAGGTCGGCATGGTCAATGTCGATGCTTGAGCCGCCGCCCCGGATATAGTCTGACAGTGCGGAATGGCGGGAGCAAGAACTTTCGCTTGCGGCGTAGAACGCAGGTTGGCAGCGTTAATCCTTCAACACACGATTCAACACGTCCATTACACGTCGTGAGTTGGTCTTTTGAAGCTCGATTATCGAAACGCCGCGAGCTCGCGAAGTACTGGCAGCCTGGTCCAGACGTTGCACAAGTTCAGTGACTTCTTCCATTAGATTCTGCGGAGCCATAATCACCAGAGAATTGGTGGTTTCTTCTACCTGAACATTCAACAACGGCGCTGACGATGCCGCATTGATTTGACGAAGAACCGTCGCGACGGAACTCGGCACACCTTTCGGGATGCTGACCTGAGACCGCGAACCGCCAGTGCTCATCTGAGCTTTGTAGATGCCGGTGAGCACCGTATTGATCTTCGCCGCATCCGCGTGTTCGATCGGAACCACGTTGGTCCTGGCCGTAGCAACAGTCTCGGGAATGTTATCCGAATCCAGAATCTCGATCAGTTGTTCAATACGTTCGCGATCCGTTCGACCTGCAAACACAATCAACGCGTTCAGTCGTTGGTCCGGGATCACTACAACATTACCAAACATGATTGGCGAATCGTCTCGCTTGAAGATGTTGTTCAATAGATCTGACACGGTTGTCGCTGCCGCGTTCGTCAGGGCGTAAACGTTGAAGTCTTTTCGACGACGTGAACCGGATGAAGAAAACACAGCCTGCAACAGGGCCTCCATCTGGTTCAGCGCTTCTGTGTCATCGGATGAAATCGTGATGCGTCCGTTGCCCGGCACAACAAGAACCGGAGCCAGCTGATCGTCTTGCTGCTTCGAGCGGAACGCTGTGTAGTGGACGAGGCCACGAGTCCCCGCAGCGTCCTTCCTGAGCGCCGCCTGATTCTTGCCTCGCCCAGAAGGAAGCTTTGGCAGCACCGGTTTCCCCGGAACAATTTCTCTCACACGCGACCCAGGTTGCAGCACTTTGATTGGGTTCCGACGAATCTTTGGCCAGACCTTCTCAAGGCCCTTCAACGCTTCGACAGTATCACCCGTCACGGGAATCACGCGGACCTTTGCGTTTGGATTCGTCTTGCGAAGACCTGTTTCGCCCATCTTGATCAACAGGTCGCGAATTTGTTCAATCTGCTCCGCAGTACCTCGAACGATGAGCTGTTGGGAATCGTTGTCCGATTGCAGCAACGGCAGGTCACGCAGCTTTGTATTGCCGTCGTCGAACAGAGAATTCACTGCCAACTCAGCACTAAACGGTTCCAATCGGTTTAAGGCGAACACTTCAATTTCGCGTTGCAGCTTCTGCTGCTGAAGTCTCGCAATCGCGTCTTTCACTTTAACGTGCCCGGCGGCAATGGTCGTAACAACCAACTGCTGACTACCTTCATCGTTCACCACAGAACTCTTCGGATCGATCTGGTCCAACAGATCCTGAACCACATTTCGAACCGCCAACCCATCAGCGCCTTCCAGCGAATAGAATTCCACGGTGCGATTGTCTTCAGGAGCGTCAGCACCTTCCAGCTGCTCGACTAGTTTTGCAATCGCTTCGTGCTGATCCTGTCGAGCCACAGCGAGCAACGTTTTTGTTCCGGCATCGTAGGAAATCTGTGCTTCCGTCCGACGATACATCAACGCCAACGACCGCGCGAGGGCGACTCCGTCGGCGTTTCGGAGTGGATAGGTCTTTGCCGAAACGCGAGTCTCTCCGCCGTCGGCAACCAGTTGATCGACCACCTTCTGAATGGCTTCATGTTCTTCGGGTAGCGCTGTAGCAACGACGACCTTGCGTTCCGAATCGAACCCGACAACGGCATCGGGGAACAATACTGCGATGGCTTCTTTTACTTCGTCCGCGTCGCCGACGAGTGTTCGATACGCTTTCGTTTGAACACCTTTTCGCGATGGAAGCGAATTGATAACCGACTGCACCAGCTTCTCAATCTGCTCACGCTTTTCCGGAAGGGCACGCACAAACAGTCTGCGGCCGGTTGGATCGGCGGTAATTTCCGCGTCTTCGTCGACCAAGGGGGTAAGGGTCTTGGTGACGGCTTTCGCATCGAGACCTTCAATGTTGAATGTCGCCAGTTCTTTCTTCGGCATCGCTTTCGCGTCTGCCTGCATCTGATCCAACAACGCCTTGATCGCCTCATGCTGATCTTCTCGAGC
>JBGCDN010000172.1:0-7400 GCA_045105495.1 Planctomycetaceae bacterium | reverse complement strand
GAGGAAGAACGGCGTGGACAACAGGAATGCAAACGATGTCGCCGGCGGGAGATGAGCATTCCGAAGCTCTGAGGTCTTTGGTCGGGTCTCGGCCTCCGGAGAGAACATGATTGCAAGTCTGAAAGCGCTACCGGCATTCGTCGTGTCGCTACTAGTGCATCTGCTAATCCTCGCTGCCCTGCTGCTGATCCCGTTTGCAATCGAACAGTCGATCCCAGAAGTCACGCTCGAAACCATCTTCAACGAAGAACGTGACGTCGTGGACTACGACCAGGAAACAGCCGAAGAAACAGACGTCTCAGAGAACCTCACGTTCACCGCAGGCGGAACCGTCTCAACCAGCATCGGCGCGAATGCACAGCCGGTAGCGGCTCAGGTGAAAGTTGCTGAATCGACAGCGTTGCAGGAACCGAATCTCAATCCGTCTCTCAACGACATCTCAATCCCAACCGAATCCAGCATCATTAAGGAACTTGGCGAAGGCCAGGTCACCGGCGAAACCGGCGCGATGGTGGAAGGGTACGGAGCGGCGATGCATCGGTTGTCTGCCGAGATCCTGCGGATGATGCACGAGAAGAAGACCGTCGTCGTCTGGCTGTTCGATGAATCGGGCAGCATGAAGGACGACCAAAAAGAGATTCGCGACAACTTTCACAAGATCTATGCGGAATTGGGGATCGCCCAGAAGCAAGTTGATGGCAAACAAAAGAGCCGCAGGCGTCGAGGTCCGGAAGCTCTGCAAACCGTCATCTGCAGCTACGGAGCATCCGTCACCGATCGAACCAATCCGCGCGACAATGCATCTTCAAAGCCCACCGCGAACCTCGATCAAATCCGCGCGGCGATTGACAGTATTCCCATCGATCCAAGTGGTGCAGAAAACATGTGCTCTGCGATCGTACAGGTCTGTAAGCGTTACGCTTCTTTCTCGCGGCAACGCAAGCTTGCGTTTGTGGTCGTCACAGACGAATCGGGCGACGATGGTATCCAAGTCGATGCCGCCATTCAGGCCGCCCGCGCCGCGAAGGCACCCATCTATGTGCTTGGGCGTGAATCGATGTTTGGCTATCCCTACACGCGACAAGACTGGACGCACGAAGAAACCGGCCTGGTGTTTCAACTTCGAATTCGCCGCGGACCTGAAACGGCCTTCCCGGAGTGTCTACAGTGGGACGGAATTCATGAACGCTGGGATGCGTATGGTTCAGGGTTCGGACCGTACGAACAGGTTCGCCTCGCTCGCGACACCGGTGGGATCTTCTTTCAACTGCCGGGCAAGGAACTAGACCTCACTCGTCCGGGCGCGAACGAGAAACGCAAGTTCGATGCGTTGGCCATGAAGATCTATCAGCCTCTGTTGCTGCCAAGACGAGTCTACAAGAACGAACGTGACAACCGCCCGTTTCGCAACGCTGTCTTCAAAGTGATTAGCGGACTGAACCCGACCGAAAACAAACTGCTGTTCGACAAGCACAACCCCGAGCTCAACATGCGTCGCTGGCACTTCCCAATCGCCAACGCAAGTTTCCGCGAACAGGCCGCCAACGAAGTGGTTAAGGCAGTCAAAGCCATGCTTCTGGTCAACGAGGGAATTGGGCTCCTTGAATCTGTCACGAATGAACGAGCGCTGGAAGAGTCACAACGTTGGCGAGCCGGGTACGACCTCGCCTACGCACAGCTCATCATGTTCAGACTAAGGCTGTATCAGTACCTGCTGGCTCTGGACGACCATGCAAACACCGGTCGAATGCCGAAGGACAAGAAGTCGAACGAGTGGAACCTGCACAACAATCGAAAGAGCATCATTCCGAATGCTGATCAGTTCTCACGCATCAAATCAGCCTTCGGCCTGAAACAATCGCACGAGGAATACCTCGCGATGGTCAAAGCCGAAGAAGACCGGTGTGGTGAGCTACTGAAGGAGGTCATCGTCCAGCATCCCGGCACGCCTTGGTCACGCCGAGCGGAGTACGAACTTGGCCTCGGTTTTGGCCATCAATTCCGCGAAGGGTTCCGTGACCCTCGCTATCAGTCAATGCGAGCCCAAATCAAGCTGCCGAACTTGTAGGAGCGGCAAGCTCTGCACGCCGATGAGAAGACCAAAAGAAACACAAGAAGGCACGAACAGTACGCAACCTTCTTGTGTTGATTTTGAGTTGCCAGCGACTGTCCGCAGCAACGCGATCTCGGGCTACAGTTTCTTAGTACTCGTCGCCGACAGAACCTGATTCTTCTTCCTCGGGGAAGTCCATTTCGACAACATGACGGATGACTCGTTCGTCACGCTCTTTCACAAGCTTGGCGATGGCTTCATCGACCGTCATCACGCCGATGTCGCCGTCGAGACGATCTCGAACCGCCACACTATCTGCCTCGGCCTCACGCGGTCCAACAACCAGCATGTAAGGAATCAGTTCCGCCTGTGCTTCGGCAATCTTCTTCTGAACACGAGCGCTCTGCAGGTCGGTGGATGTCCGGAACCCAGCCGCGCGAAGGCGTTCGGTCACTTGCTTGGCGAAGTCGTCGGTCTTCTCGCTTAGCGGAAGAACACGAACCTGTTCCGGAGCCAACCAAAGCGGGAACGCTCCGGCAAAGTGTTCAATCAGCATTCCGGTAAAGCGTTCCATCGAACCGAATGGCGCTCGGTGAATCATGACCGGTCGGTGCGGCTTGTTGTCACTGCCGATGTATTCCAACTTGAACCGTTCCGGCTGAGTGTAGTCCAGTTGCACAGTTCCAAGCTGCCATTCACGTCCGAGGCAATCACGGACCATGAAGTCCGCCTTTGGCCCGTAGAACGCTGCTTCGCCCGGTGTTTCAACAAAGTCGGTTCCTTCTTCTTTCAGCACTTTGCGAAGCACCGATTCAGCGCTGTCCCAGAGTTCGTCGGAGCCAACATATTTGTCTGAACCTGGCTCGCGAGTCGAAAGTTGAACTCGGTATCGCTCAAGCCCAACTGCTTCCAGAACGTAGCGGACCAGTCCAAGCGTATCCTTAAATTCCTGCTCAACCTGCTCTGGTGTGCAGAACATGTGAGCATCGTCCTGAGTGAACCCGCGAACGCGAAGCAACCCGTTTAGCTCGCCAGACTGTTCGTGCCGGTAGACGGTTCCGAACTCGGCCAGACGCACGGGCAGGTCCCGATAGCTTCGCGGAATTGCCTTGTACATCTGAATGTGGTGGGGGCAGTTCATCGGCTTCAGCAGATAGCGTTCCTGCTGCTTTTCCCACTTCCGCAGCACCGCGTGCTTTTCTTCGTTGGAACCGTTGATGGGGAAGTCATCAACCTGGAAACCAAGCACCAGCGCGGCGTCCAGAAGCTTCTTCTCATCTTCCGCAGTCGGGGCCGCAACTTCTTCGTCGTTCGGATCCAAACAACGGATCCAGTGGTCGACCAGCTGACCGGCTGAATGCCCAAAGAGCGGAGCAAACTGTGAGTCGCGGTAGTAAGGAAAGTGACCGCTGGTTTCATAAAGTTCGGCTCGACCAATGTGTGGCGAGTAAACCGGTTCATACCCACGCCGCGCGAGTTCTGCGCGGATGAAGTCTTCCAGTGTCGCGCGGATCGTCGCACCTTTGGGAAGCCAGAGACACAGTCCCTGTCCAACGTCCGGGTTGATGGTGAAGAGATTCAGCTTCTGACCGATCACGCGGTGGTCACGTTTCTTCGCTTCTTCAATCTGGTTGAGATACGCCTTCAGACCCTTCTTGTCGAAATAAGCCGTCCCATAAACACGCTGCAGCGCGCGGCCTTTGGCTTTCCATTTTGAACCGGCAACGCTCAAGACCTTGAACGCCTTAATGCTGTTCGGCTTCGGAATGTGTGGTCCACGACAGAGATCGACGAACTCACCCTGACGGTAGAAGCTCAGAGAATCGTGGTCTGACAAACCGGTTTCGATGTGTTCAACTTTGAGTTCCTGGTTCAGTTCTTTGCAGAACTCAATGGACTCTTCTCGGCCCATTTCGAACCGTTCGAACGGTTCGCCGTCTTTGATAATGCGCTTCATTTCCGCTTCGATCTTCGGGAAGTCGTCTTCCCGGATGTGCGTTGCCAGATCGAAGTCGTAGTAGAAGGTGTTCCCCTTAACCGGACCGAACGCGAGCCCCACGCCGTCATACAACCGCATAATCGCCCGCGCCAAAATATGAGCGCACGAGTGGCGCATGACGGAAGCGGCTTCGGCGTCGCGGGTCGTGAGAAGCTTCAAGGGGATGGGTCGAGATTCTGTCGCTTCGCTTAGCGGTCGCATCGCGTCGAAGATCGTCCCTTCGATTTCTGCCGCCTGCGTGGCTCTTTGAAGCCCTTCGCTAATCTCACCTGCGACATCGAGTGCTGTCGCGTTGTCTGCTAAATCTTTGACTGTTCCGTCGGGAAGCTGAACCTGAATCATGGAATCGAAATGCCTGAAGTACAGAAAGGCGGGAGCTCGGAGAACCTTTACGCGGGGTTCCTAAACCGACTGATTTGCCGCCTCACCAGTAGATCGCGTTATACGCCAGCCGTTAAAAACTCGTCAACAAAAGCGTTCCGCTTTACCGCCGCTAACGGGAAGTGGTTGGACTATCGCGAAGAATGCCGAGCAGAAATGTGCCCCGGACATTTTTGGTTAGATGACCCAATCGTTGGTCTACAACACGCATCTTGAAGCCTATAAGGCGAGAATCTGGGCACTCTCACGAGGCTAGGCCCCTGCCAAGAGACCCAGTACGCAGCAAGAGACGTGACGAGAACCAGCCGCGAACACCGCCGTGGTTTGCTGAATCGGACACTTCGAAGTCGTATTGAGGCAGCTTTGCGTTCCTGAGACACTTCCGGCCCGCTCTTTGGGTTCGCCACATGTCGCCGCAGAGAAAAACTCGATTCTGCCATTTTGCAGTGCTCGCATGCGCATCGCTGCTGGCTGGTTGCATGGCTCCCTCCCCTCGACCAATGATGGTCGGCGCCAGTGACCCCGTTTATGTTCCGGCTGTGGATTCATTTCCAGTGTGGGAACGCATTGTCGATGTGCTGCACGATTACAAGTTTACGATCGCTCGCGAGAACCGACTCGAAGGCGTGATTGAAACCGACTACAAGCCCGGCGCGAGTGTGCTGGAACCGTGGCATCGTGATTCGGTCGATCCCGCTCAGCGGTGGGAGAGTACGTTCCAATCGATTCGGCGCCGTGTTGTGGTGACACTGCAACCGGCGTCAGACGGAGGCAACTTCGTGAACGTGCGGGTCGACAAGGAAATCGAAGACATCCCTGGTCTCGCTGCGAACTCGACAGGCGCGGCGACGTTCGGAGAGAACTCCGCGTTGGACCGCAATCTGGATCGAGTTGTCGGGCAGGCAAGTTCTTCAACATGGCTCCCGCGAGGTCGTGACTTTGCGTTGGAGAACGTTTTGAACGGAGCCATTCGAACGGCGATTGGTCGATAAGTGTCGTTCGGTTCTCAACGCGAGACGGGACCCCAAACATGCATCGAGTGCCACCTCATTCGGTTTGGATTGGAAACGCAGGAGATATTCGAACGCCGTCAACGCTTATTCAAATCGGCATTCAAGCGGTTGTCGATGTGGCATTCGAAGAACCACCAGCTGTGCTTCTACGCAAATTCATGTATTGCCGGTTCCCATTGAACGACGGTGGCAACAACGATCCAGACGTTCTCAAAATGGCGATCCAAACAGTCCTTGGCCTTATCAGATCCGACATACCAACAGCCGTCGCTTGTTCGGCAGGCATGTCGCGATCGCCAACAATCGTGGCATGTGCAATCGCCGCACTCAACGATTCTGAACCAATCGCTGAGCTCAAGCACATCAGTGCCGTTCGAACGCTCGAAGCAAACGGAGAACTCTGGGCCCAAGCGACGGAAGCCGTTCAGCAGCTCACGCGTCCAAGTGATGACTGACCAACCCGGCGCCATCGCCTTTTGCTGTGGCTATTCGCCAATCTGCTCGTTCCGAAACGCCACGGCTTCCTTCTTTTTCTTGAAGGTCTTGAACCGCTGCTTGCCGTCTTCCTGCCAAGTGGCAACCCACCGACCGTAAGCATTCTTACTCACGCCAGTGACACCAGACGTGTTGTTACTGGCCTTCTTCCGCGGCCCTTTTCGCCACTGCCTCGGGCCAAGCTTCTTCAGTTGTTGGTCTCGCCATTTCTTCGCGTTGGCCAGCGATTTGCGGATGCCACCGTCCGAAAATCGGAAGTACCGCGAGTACTCTTCGCCATCGCGAACAAAACGGACGACCCAGCCCTGCGGGCCACGATTGATATTCTTCATGTTCGACATGTCATCGTTTTAGCCTGACCAGCAACAAAATTCCACCAACATGGTTTTAGTGTAGCCTGCGACAACAGCGTAGAACGGCCGCAAATACAATTCTGTTCAAATGCTCAATAGCCGACTAAATGACGCGGTTGGACAGAAACTTAGGTCGCGAAGCAAGTGCTGTTCAAAGCAGGTCGATACGGCAGGCTGACTCTCGAGAATCGCGAAAACGAACCGCCTATGAGACCTCCGTACCAGGCTAGGTAGTCTGTGCCCGAGTCTTGCGCGAGATGGGGTCGGTCAAACCTAACGCATTGCACTCGCCACAACGCTTGTATCTGCGAATGCCAAATTCATGGCATCGACACTTGGTATCCGTCGAAAGACAGTGAGTATCTGCTCGTTCGCAATTGGAGTTTGCTTGCAAGGATTCGCAACAACTCGGGCAGTAATTGCCAAGCTGGATGCGTCGTTGCAACCCACACAGGAATCCAGACTCTATGCTCAGCAGGCCTGAAACTTCGCCCTCATCGCGACGCCCTAACGCGCTCGCGATCGGCATCTCACTTATGGCTGCCGGTGTACTCTACGCCGGGACCAACAACGAACCACTCGGAGACGACCCCAGCGAACTTGTTGGGAACTCGTCAAACGGTATCAAGCTGGCAATGGCGATTAGCTCGCCGGCTGCAAAAACACCCAAGACAAACCCCGATGCGACAAACCAGCTGGAAGACAAGTCGGGACGCCAGCCGGTCTCACGCGGTCGCGTCGCTCTGCTAACAAACATGCTGATGCTTGAAAAAGCACGATCGCAGGTTGCTGGTTTCTCTGGCTACAGCGTCAACTTCCACAAGCACGAGCGCATCGACGGTGAAATGCAGGACCGGCAGGTCGTGTCGATGGACGTCCGCCACAAGCCCTTCAGCGTCTACATGAAATGGCGTAAAGGTGGTGACCGGGGACGACAGTTGCTTTTTGTTCCAGAACGAAACGAAGGCCTTGCTATTGTTCGACTCGGCGGATAGAAGGGACGTCTACTTCCACCGCTTCGTATTGAACCCGATGGTTCAAGAGCGATGGCTGAGTCTCGATACCCAATCACTCAAGCCGGCATTCTACCTCTCATCGACGCGGTA
>JBGCDN010000171.1:0-8301 GCA_045105495.1 Planctomycetaceae bacterium | reverse complement strand
GGCAACGCAGTGGCGAGCCTCACGTTTGGTGGCGGTGCCGACGACGATATCTTCATCAACACGGGCTCTGGTGTTTCCGGGCTAAATTTCAATGGTGACGGTGATGTCAACGGAGTGAACGTCGATTCCGCAGACGATGGCGTCGACATCCTTATCAACACCGGCAGCGAAGTTTCCAACCTGACATTTGGCGGTGGTGCTGATGACGATGTCTTCCGAAACTCGGGAGCGAATCTGACGACTGTCGTGTTCAACGGCGGTGCTGATGACGACGTGTTAATCAACACCGCTGATCGCGTTCTCGACATCAATTTCAACGGGGACGACGATCGCGACGGAATGAATTCAGACGCTGCGGACGACGGCGTCGACATCCTGCAGAATAGCGGCAATCTGATCGGTTCGATTGTGTTTACCGGCGGTGCCGACGACGACATTCTGAACAACACCGGCAACAGTATTGGCACTCTAAGCTTTACTGGCGGAGCGGACGACGACGTTCTGAATAACAGTGGTCAGAATATCGGCTTGCTAAATTTCAACGGAGACGACGGCGCAGATGTGCTTGCCAACAATGGTAGTGCAACAACGCTGACGTTTACCGGTGGTGCTGATGACGATGTTCTGCAGAACAACGGCTCGGTCGTCACCCTGACATTCGGCGGTGGTGCTGATGACGACATCCTGGTGAATAATGCCAGCAACGTCTCAACGCTCAACTTCACTGGCGACGTTGGGGCAGACACGCTGATTAATAATGGCGATGCCATCGCCAGTCTGATCTTCCACGGCGATGCCGGCGGCGATCTACTAAGAGTTCAAGGCGATGATCTGGGAACACTGGAGTTCTACGGTGATGGTGGAGCAGACACGCTGCAGTTCAATGGAACCGGCTCCAGTGCGGTCATTACCTACAGTGGTGGCGACGGCAACGACTTCCTCGCATGGCAGGGAGATGCAAGTAGCCTGAGCTTCGATGGCGCTGACGGCAACGATCAGGTTCTCATCATTGGATCGGGAACACTTGATCTGGGAGGGGGACTGGGTAACGACACTTTCCAGTTTGTGGGTGACCCCTTAGCCAATATCACCATCGACGAACGCTTTGACGATACCGCTGGAGCAGACCTCAGCGAAGATACTCTGGACTTTTCAGCGTTCACCGGCGGTGCTTTGGATATCGATTTACGAGACCTCGGCCAGCAAGCATTGTCTGCGAACTTCAGTTTGCAATTCACCGATGCACTGGGCACGGAGAATATTGTTGGCACACCGCAAGCCGACATCATCGACGGTAATGCTCGCGGGAACTTTGTAAGCGGAGCGGAATTTGCCACGCCGTTTAGTGGCCCATTTGCCGGGCAGAGAACCGACACTCAATGGGTTTTCCTGGACTTCGATTCGGCGACAAACACCGGTGTCGTTAGTGATGATGGAGCCGTCGACGCTGGAGAAAAAGCCTACGAAGTTGATGACCGTAATTCGATCCAATCTCGGATTGAGCTCGTATACCAATCGTTCAATATTCAGTTTGTTCAAAGCCCCTCAGAGCTTCCAGCGGATGTACTTAGCAGCGGTGAGTACGTCACGATTTACTTCAATGAGACACCCGAGTTTGGGCGGCCGGGTGGACTCGCCAGCGAGATCGATCCGGGCAACATCAACCTTAGTGGTTCCGCACAGGTGCAGGTTAATGGACTGCTTGGTGGCATTATTACGGCAGACGAAACTGCGGAAGTTCACGAAGAAATTCCCGGCGTGCCAGAGCTGGAGATACCGGGTACGACAATCGAAGGCGACCACCATGGTCATGCTCCGATTCTCGGCGATGCTGAAGTTGGCGACCTGAAACCAGCGGCGACGACGGACAACTTCATTCGCCTCTCCGCCAAGATCGCCGCTCATGAACTTGGGCACTTGCTTGGACTGCGACACAACGATTCATTCGGCCCGATTGGCTTTGGGGTTCACGATCCTCCGGGCGGCGGTTCCTACAATCCTGGCTTCACAGGCCCGTCTGGTGGGTTCGAATCGTTCGAACACCTGAGCGGTTCTCCAGCCTCGATTGGGTCGTCGCGCTTCACGGACCTGAATGACCTGTACTTCGGCGAACGCGAAGCGGTGAAGATCGCCTACGCCATGGCCGATCCTGCGGACACAACTGTTGCTGGTTCGGGTGACAACAGCACCGCAGCCACAGCGCAGTTTGTTGATATGGTCACTCTGGCTGTGCCAAATACTCTGCAGGGCGGTATCAACGAAGACAAAGAATTCTTCGTTCAGCTCAAAGCGATCACAGGTCGAATTGCTGTCGATTCAGCGACAGGCACCAGCCAGAGCAACTGGTACAAGATCAGCGGTGAAGCGGGCGAGCTAATCAATATCGATGTGCTTAGCAACTCGATCACGCGATGGGGACGCGGTCCCGACGACTTCATCGACACGATTGTTCGCGTCTACGATGCGACGGGCGAGCTTGTCCCATACTACGGCAGCGTTGCTGAGAATGACGACCAGTTTGAACCAACCGACTCAAGCATCGTTGATCTCATCCTGCCAACGACCGGTGACTACTACATTGAAGTCGATACCTTTAGTCGCGACGCCAGCGATCCACTTAGCGATCCGACAAATCCTGACAGCCCACTCAATCTCAATCATCCAGCGAACCCCGCGCAGCTTGATCCGACTGATCCTGATTATGAGTTGCGATTGGAACTGTTCCAGCGATTCGAAGACACGGTCAACGATACCGACCAGGGCAACTATCAAGTCGTCATGTACCGGTTCCGCAAACAGAACCCAACCGATGGGATAGACAACATCACCGGCAACGGTGGAAACGATGTGATTGTTGGTGGCCCTGGAGATGACTTCACTCTGACGTTTGATCTTGGCCAAACTGCAACGATCAATGAGGGTCAATCGTTCGAGACCCGAACGATTACTGTGAACGACAGGGCTGCAACCAGTTGGGCTGGCAGTACAGTCGACTATGGCGACGGTAGCGGAACTCAAGCACTGACCGTTGATTCAACTGGTACCTTCCAGTTGAGCCACGCTTACGACGACAATGGTGAGTACAGCGTCACGGTGGTGATCACGAACGACATCGGACAGGCGGTGATCGACACCTTCGATGTCGTCGTTAACAACGTCGCCCCCACCGCGACACCATCGTTCAACGACGGTCCTGTCACAGATGTTGAAGGCTCTCCGCTAGCCGTTCGACTCCTCGCCGGAACCGATGTCTCGACAGCCGACGCCGCTGCACTGCGATATTCATTTGGCCTGACGCAGGCAGAGCTGACAAGCGATTACGCAGCGTCGCAGTCAGAAAATACCGCCAACTTCACGTTCGACGACAATGGCACATATCCAGTCTTCGGTCGCGTCATCGATAAAGACGGTGCTTTCACCGACTACGAAATGCAGGTCGTCGTAGCCAACGTCGCGCCGACCGCGGTCATTAGCGATCACCCGGATCCAATTGATGAAGGTCAAAGTTTGACAGTCAGCTTCAGTGATGGAGCTGACGTATCGAGTTTGGATAACGCACTGGGCCTGCGTTATTCAATCGCCCTGGACACTGGCGGTCTGGCAACAGATTACGCCAGTGCCGGGGCA
The DNA here is from genome assembly GCA_045105495.1 of Planctomycetaceae bacterium. GTDB lineage: Bacteria > Planctomycetota > Planctomycetia > Planctomycetales > Planctomycetaceae > CAYNWT01. The sequence continues at coordinate 4,674 of JBGCDN010000171.1, read as the reverse complement.
CTTTCATCTGCCAGCTTCGCATTCGATGACAACGGAACCTTCACTGCCTACGGAAGGGTTTTCGATAAGGACGGGGGCTTTACCGATTACACAACTGACATTGTTGTTGGCAACGTTGCACCAACAGCATCGCTCTCCAACGATGGACCGATCGATGAGGCGGAAAGTGTTACTGTCACCCTGAGTGCAATAGCTGACGAATCGGCAGTCGACGTCGTTGCCGGGCTGCGGTTCTCGTTCGCAACGAGCCTTTCAGATCTTGCCACGGACTACGCGGAAGCCGGTGTCCTCACTTCTGCAGACTTCACCTTTGAAGACAATGGCACGTTCCCTGTCTACGCCCGTGTCTTCGATAAAGACAACGGCTTCACCGACTACTCGACTGACATCGTTGTTAATAACGTTGCACCAACCGTCATTCTGACCGCTCCGACGGACGGATTGACAAACTCAGCCCTTACCATCACAAGCACAGCTACCGATCCGGGTGGCACGAACGATCCGCTCGACTACGACTGGGTCATCACCCGCGACGGCAATGCGTTCGCGACGCAGGTGGGGGAGACGTCTTACACATTCATACCAACGCTGCCGGGCACCTATGTTGTGTCGCTTAACGTTGACGACGGTGATGGCGGAACCGCAACAGCGTCGAAAACCATAGAGGTGGTTCTCGATAATCAGGCTCCCGTGGTCAGCATCGACGGTCGAAACAGCGGTGTTCGAGGACAGATTCTCGACTACACGTTTAACGCGACCGACCCTAACCCAACGGACCAAAGCGGTGTGTTCGAATACACCATCGATTGGGGCGATGGCTCTGCCGTCGAAACCGTATTCGGCCCAAACAGCATTACTGTCTCGCACGTGTTCACACACCTGTCCGATCCAGACTACAGCATCACGGTTACGGCAGTAGATGGGCGTGGACTCAGTTCAGCTGAGGAATCTCAGCTCGTTGATATTGATCGCTACGAAGTGCAGCCAGATCCGTTGTATCCAGGTCAGACCATTCTGGTTGTCGGCGGAAGCACGGGCAGCGATTCGATTCGTGTGCGTCGAGGACACAATAGCCACTTCCTGAAACTGCGAATCAACGAATGGGAGAACGAGGTTCGCATTCGAGACAGTGTCGACACCATCGTCGATCGAGTTGCAATCTACGCACAGGATGGTGACGACTGGGCATGGGTCTCAACCAATGTCTATGTCCCGACGTTGCTAGACGGTGGTGATGGAGACGACTGGTTGATCGGCGGTTACGGTCACACAATATTGCTTGGCCAGGATGGCAACGACAAGTTGTTCGGTGGTTACACAGACAGCCTGCTGATCGGCGGTCGAGGATCAGACAAGCTTTATGGCTGGAACAATAGTGACCTGCTGATTGCCGGTTACACGACCTATGACAACGATCGTGCATCGTTGGATGCGATCATGAACGAGTGGTCGAGCGATCGTTCCTACACGCAGCGAAGATTAAACCTGACTGGGGACGGAACCGGTCCTCGAGCCAACGGCAACGTGTTCCTGAAAGCAAACGAAGACGATCCTGCAAACAACACGGTCTTCGACGATGGCGTCAAAGACTTACTGTGGGGAGGTCGCGGCGCGGATTGGTTCTTTGCGAATACGAATCGCGAAGAAGACTCTGCGAAAGATCGCGTCTTTGGAGCCAAGTGGTGGGAAGTCATTACGGATCTCGATCGAGAAAACTAATTCAATCGTCGCAGTATCCGACGACTCAACCTGATGTTCATGGGCCCAGAAAATGAACAAGAAAAAGCAAGACAGCGATCCTACACAGGATCGCGCCGACGAAACGGTTCTACAACCAGCTGATCACGGTAAGCCAGAAGCAGACGAGACGGTCGTACAACCAACCCCATCTGGTAACAGTGCTGAGGCTGGTGAGACCGTCATTGGATCAGTCCCTTCCGGGGAAACTGTGATTTCGGCAGAAGACGAAGACCCGGATGCCACCGGCGAGTTCATCGTCGATGCGCAGGATTCGGTTGATCCGGCTGCGACGCAGACGATTGTCGGTTCGTCAGACGAAGTAGACGGATCACAAACACGAACCTTCGTCCAGGGCAGCCAGATTCGCGAAGCCGCTAAACGGGAGCCGACTGCGACTGGCGGAGTCGTCGGTGGTCAAATTGGCGACTATCGCATTGACTCAGAACTCGGCCGTGGTGGCATGGGTGTCGTCTATAAGGCTCACCACACAAAGCTGCGACGTGACGTTGCGTTGAAGATGATTCTGACCGGAAAGCACTCAGGCCAGCAGGCGCTTGAGCGGTTCCTCATTGAAGCGCGCGCTGTTGCTCATCTGCAGCATCCAAACATTGTTCAGATTTTCGACATCGGCGAACACGAAGGCCTGCCGTACTTCTCGTTGGAGTTTGTCAAAGGTGCTCCGCTCGACGCCCAAATCAAAGGAGAACCACAAACACCGCAGTTCTCTGCAGAGATGACACAAACCCTCGCGCACGCGATGCAGTTCGCTCACGATAATGGAGTGTTGCACCGGGATATTAAGCCAGCCAACGTACTGGTCGCAGAAGATGGAACTCCCAAAGTTGCCGACTTTGGCTTGGCAAAGCACGTTGAAGATTCAGACTCCGGCAGCACGCAAGCCGGAACAATTATGGGTAGCCCGAGCTACATGTCTCCGGAACAGGCCGGTGGTCGAACACACGAGATTGGTCCGGCTTCAGACCAATACTCACTCGGTGCTCTGCTTTACGAGATGCTAACCGGGCGGCCTCCGTTCAAAGCACCCAAACCACTGCAAACGGTCATGCAGGTCATCAATCAGGAACCCGTGCCGCCGCGACAACTGCAGGATGAAATTCCACTCGATCTCGAGACCATTTGCCTCAAGGCCCTGCAGAAAGATCAGTCCAAACGCTACGAAAGTTGCGAAGCCCTGGCAGACGATTTGCGTCGCTACATCAACGGCGAACCAATCGAAGCGCGACCTGTTAGCAACGCGGAACGCTTCTGGCGATGGTGCAAACGGAACCCAACCATTGCCGTCCCATCCGCGCTCGCACTGTTGGGTGTTTGCATCACGGCCTTTGTCTCGACAGCAGCTTACTTCAAAGTTTCTGAGCAAGCCGACTCGCTTGAAAAGCAAGCTGTTGTGATCAAGGAAGAGCGCGATAACGCGAAGCGGCAGGAAGGGATCGCGACGGCGGCGAGCGAACTTGCGGCCCGCCGCGAGAAGGACGCGCGGGCACAGGCTGACCTTGCCCTCGGCAGCGTTCAATCGGTCTTTACCGAAGTCAACACTCGCCTTGGATCGACGCCGCAGTTCGCCGACGTGCGAAAATCGTTGATGCTTGGTTTGGTTGATAACTTTGACAAGCTGGAAATTGGCCTGACAGAAAACGGAGTCGAAGGCGAAGGCATTCCAACTCTCATGGCGATCAAGATGTCTCTTGCCGTAACTCTTCACGAGCAAGGCGAGTCAAAGAAATCAAACGAGATAGTCGACAAGCTGATCTTGATGGCCCGCGAACGATTGGAGATCAAAGGCCGAAACGATGCGTCACGCACAAACCTCGCGAGGGTTCTGCTTCAGAAGGCCAGCATCGTAACCACACTCGCCCGCGATTCGAATGAAACAATGGCGCTGCGAGAAGAGGCACGGCAGCTTGTTGAGGAAGCGATTCAGAACCCAGTGCGTGAGGAGGATGGCGGTGTCACGGAGGTGGAAGTTGTGAGCTTGCTGGGCGCTATCAACCAGGCAATCGCTGTTGATTATCTGACCAATGGGAACATGCCCAAAGCCGCCACCTACTTTGAAGCGGCGTTGGATGCGAATGGCAAAGTCCTGGAGATCACTCGATCAGAACCGGGTTACGATGAACTTAGTGACTCCGCCAAGGATCAAAAGACATACGGTCTTCAGATGTCTTACGACCAGTCCGCTTTGGGATTCGCTTACATCTTGCTGCGACTTGGGAAGACAGAAAAAGCGATCCCTCGGTATCAGGCGGCGGTAGAAAGCCGGCAGGAAATCGCGAATCGTTATCCGTTGGACAAGAATCCGGCCCTCGTTTCACTTCACCAAATGGTGGCAGGCTTTAGCGGCAACTTCGGAAACTCACTCCTATGGCTGGGCCGCGTCGAAGAAGCCGAACCGTTACTGGTTCGTTCGCTTGAACTTTCCAAAGCCACGCATGCCCTCACCAAGGATTCGTCAGAATCCACAACCGCCCTTGGCCGCGCGTATTATCGGTTGGGAACTCTTCGAGACATCCAACAAAATGCGGTCGAAGCGAAAGCAAATTTCGAAGCGTCTCGTGATGTTCGTCAAGGACTCGCAGACAAGACTGGTTCTCAGAAAGACCGAATTGCATTGCTGTTGGCTCTCGCGCGATGCGGAGACATGGAAGAAGCTCTTGTGCTCGCAAGGGAATTCGGCGAAAGCGAGAAACGCGATGGCGAAATGCATCTCGAACGAGCCAGAGCTTATGCTCAGCTTTCAAGACATGCAGACTCTGATGAAGAGCGAGAAGAACTTATCAGTCTGTCGATCAAAGCTCTGAGTCGGGCAACGACAGAAGGATACAGCGACCCATTCCGCGTCGGCGCCGAACACGACCTCGCCCCAATTCGCGAAGACACTCGATACCAAGCCATCCTCACTGAACTTCAGACCGC
>JBGCDN010000170.1:0-6643 GCA_045105495.1 Planctomycetaceae bacterium | reverse complement strand
GTTCAAACACTGGCTGAAACAGAGGATGGAATCCCACTACTCATGGCCCACGACATCGGCGGCGCGCGGGTGGCGGCTTTTGCGGGTGACACAACATGGTTATGGATCAGCCGCAACGATGATCTCGAAGCGCACCAGCGGTTCTGGCGTCAGATGATTCTCTGGCTGGCTCACAAAGAATTCGACGAAGACGCCCAAGTGTGGGTGCGAGTCGAACCCCGGAACTTCTCTCCGGGCCAGAAAGTGCCAATCGAATTCGGAGCACGCGACGAGAAAGGACAACCGATCGAAGACATCTCGTTCGAAGTCCGGATCACCAATCCGGACAAAGAGATTGCCCTGGTGCCGGGCTTTCGATCGGGCGATCAATTCAATGCACAGTTCCTCGATACGAACGAACCAGGCGACTACCTCGTCGGTGTATCTGCCCAACGAAACGGAGAACCGTTTGGAGCGGAAACGTTTACACGATTCATCGTCGATGCTCGCGACCCTGAACTGGACAATCCGAGTGCTGATCACAAGCTGCTACAGCAAATTTCCGAACTCAGCGGCGGTGACAGCCTGACACCCGAACAACTAAGCGATCGACTGCAAACATGGGTCGATGATGGAATCCCCAACCTCGAAATGACCCGCGTCAGCCGACTTGCTCTGTGGGACAACTGGCCATTCCTCATCATCTTTGTCGTTGTCATGAGCCTCGAATGGTTCCTCCGCAAACGCCGCGGCCTTGTCTAGCAACTTCCAGTTGCATCGGGGTGCGGCTGCGGGGTCGAGATGGTGTTTTCGGGAGGTTTTTCGCCGCGAGATCGGTTTTTGAGCTGGGGTCTTTGCGGGCAGTGCCTGACCATTGTTGGCGGCGAGTTCTATTGTGCAAAGAAGAACAGGAAGTCGTTACCATGACTGTAGATCTTTGGAGAAGCCCCATGAACGACTCGATCCGACAACAACTTTGCCGCCGCACTTTTCTTCAACGCGGCTCTTACGGAATTGGCGCAATGGCGCTGGGTTCGTTGTTGAACCAGAATGCGTTTGCCGAAGACGATGTGGCCATCCCGAAGTGGGAAGGTGTTGCGAAGTCGATGCTGGGCAAGCAGAAGATCAAGCAGGTCATTCACCTCTGCATGGCAGGCGGGCCGTCTCATCTAGAGACGCTTGACTACAAACCGAAGCTTGCCGAGATGGATGGCAAGCCGATGCCGAAGTCGTACACCGAAGGCAAGCAGATCGCGCAGCTGCAAGGGCAACGCAACAAGCTGAAGTGCCTTGGACCACAGCACCCCTTCAAGAAGTTCGGCAAGTCCGGACAGATGATGGGTTCGATTTTGCCTGAGATCGGATCGATTGCCGACGACATTTGCATCGTGCGTTCGATGCAAACAGATCAAATCAACCACGATCCCGCGCATACATTGTTCAATACGGGAACTGCGATTCCCGGACGCCCATCGATGGGTTCGTGGTTGCTGTATGGTCTTGGTAGCGAATGCGACAACCTTCCGGGCTATGTTGTTCTCACGTCTGAAGGCGGTGGCCAATCGCAACCGATCGCTGCCAGACAGTGGCATAGCGGTTTTCTGCCGAGCCGTTTTCAGGGAGTCGAATTCCGCTCGCAGGGAGATCCGGTTCTCTACGTCAAAAGCCCCAAGGGCATTGACCTCGACGCCCAACTGGAAGTCATCCGCGCGACGCAGGCTTTGAACAGGATTGGAAACGAGACCTATCGTGACCCGGAAATTGCGACACGTATCGCTCAGTACGAACTCGCATTCAAGATGCAGACATCGGTGCCGGAGCTGATGGACGTGTCCAGCGAACCGAAGCACGTGCTGGACATGTATGGAACACAAGGCGGCGATGGTTCATTCGGTTCTAACTGCTTACTGGCTCGGCGGCTGGTTGAACGCGGCGTTCGATTTGTGCAGCTGTATCACCGCGGCTGGGACCACCATGGTGGAATCAAGAACGGATCAAAGGTCACGGCAAAACTAGTCGACCAGGGCAGCGCTGCGTTGGTGAAGGATTTGAAGCAACGCGGCATGCTGGACGAAACGCTTGTCATCTGGGGTGGTGAATTCGGACGAACCCCAATGGCGCAGGGTTCGGGCCGTGATCATCACATCATGGGCTTCTCCTGCTGGATGGCAGGCGGCGGCATCAAGCCCGGTTTCAGCTGGGGGGCGACGGACGAACTGGGATACGAAGCGGTTGAGAACAAAGTGCACGTTCACGATCTACACGCCACCATGCTGCATCAGTTTGGCATCGATCACGAACGCCTGACGTATCGTTTCCAGGGACGCGACTTCCGCCTAACTGACGTGCACGGCAACGTCGTCCACGAGATCCTGTCCTGACACGGTTCGCTGCCGGCAGAGCGGTTTTTGATTAGAAGTCGTCTCGGCTAACAACTTCTCTACCATGCCGACTTCCAAGCGCACGCCAGACACTGAGTTCGACTTCGTTTGAAATCGCCTGCACTGAACCGTCCATCATTGCAGCCTGCACAATTCCGCCCGAGTGATAGCTTCGAGCCGTGATCGCGGCATAGGTTGGGCTGCCGTTCGCCCCGTTCTTGCCTTCCTGCCACGAGTTGTAATCGATGTCGTATCGCACACCGTCTGTGTGGGTGTACGGCACAACCGTGTTGGGAGTCAGCGCGGTGGTGAAGCCGGTGTGATGAACTCGACCGTCTGGCCATTCCGTGTGACCAGTATTCTTAAACTGCACAGCAGTAGCAGCGGCGGCCTGAATGTCGGACACACCAGTCGGAATTGCTGTAGTAGGAGGCCCACCGTTTCGAAGGTAAGGCGTCCACGCTTTCACTTCGCTCGCCAGCATCGTGTAGCCGGTTCCGTCAACGAAGTCTCCCAACCGAAGAGATGCATTCGGGAAGAACGCTCCATCGCCGCCTGCATTGGTGGCTGGATCGTAAACGAACCATGTTCCGTAATTGAAACCATAATTCGTTGGGTAGAGATTCACTTTACCCTTGCCCGGATCGCGCCCCTTGTCGGCCTGCGGATCACTGGTGCAGTAGTAAAGCGGAACACGCAGACCATCGATTGCCGTCTGGAAGTCCCATGCCGTCATCAGGTCGACTTTGCTGTAAACGTTTCCCTGATCGAGGAACGGAAGAATGCGTCCGTGAACACCCCACGAACCGTTGTTGCCGGTTTCTGTAACGTTCAAATCGACCGCGGCTCCGGGCGGCAGGAACCCAACTGTCGAATGATAGTTGTGAACCGCCAATGCAATCTGTTTCAGGTTGTTCTTACAGCTTGTTCGACGAGCCGCCTCACGAGCCTGTTGGACTGCTGGCAGAAGCAGCGAAACGAGGATCCCAACAATCGCAATCACAACCAACAGTTCGATTAGTGTAAAACCGCGTTTGGATTTCTGAACGTAATTCAGTGTCATGGCTTCGAATATTCTCACGCAAGTGACGGGTAGTGGCTCAAGGCTGGCAGGCTCATGATTATGCCATGCCGGGGAGAGAGAACCCTTTCCATGGCGGAACTGCAACGTTCTGACGACACCAGTAAGCGACGACGAACAATCCCTCGTTACTCCAGTTCGAAAACGACCTTCAAAGCGTCCGGTGCCATGGCATGTTTGAATGCCTCTTCGTACTGCGAAAGTGCGTATCGAGCACTAATGAAGTCGGTGAGATCAATCTGGTTGTTTTGAATTGCCGCGATCGCTTTGTCGAACGGACCACATCGCGAACCGAGTAAAGTGATCTCGTCGATGACGATGGCCGCCATTGATAGATTGTGGTTGCCGGCGACTGTGGTCTTCATCACAACAGTGCCGCGCGGACGGACCAGTTGCAGAGCGAGTTCCAGCCCGGAGTCGGAACCAGTGCAATCAACGACAACATCTGCATCTCGATCCGGTTGGACATCTACCAGCTCGACCGTTTCGAAGTCTTGTCGAACCAACCGCTGCAGCTTCGTTCTGTGCTTTCCAACAACGGTGACGCAGCACCCTTCACTCCTTAACACCTGAGCACAGAGGTTTCCAAGTCGTCCGTCGCCCAGCACGACAGCTTTGGATTTTGGAACCAATTCCATTTGTTCTGGAATCTGCAGAGCAGCAGCCACTGGTTCGACAAGGGTCGCCAGATCGTCGCTCATGTCGTCTGGGACACGAAAAAGATTTGCGTTCGGAACGATCAACGAATCCGCGAACGCCCCGTCATGGTTCAGAATTCCGATGACAGTGCGGTTTGGGCAATGGTTGCCCAATCCGCGATCACACAGCGCACAACTTCCGCAGATACAATTGATCTCTCCCACCACGCGGTGACCAGCTAGTGGCCCCGATTCCGCGACCCCGACGAATTCGTGTCCCAGCACACCAGTGAAGCCCATGTAGCCTTTCACCAGCTGCAAATCCGTTTCGCAAATCCCCGCCTGAATCACTTTGACTCGCGTCGAACCGTCGGGCACAACGGGTTCCGGGCGGTCCGGTTCGAACCGTAAGCCGTCAGTATTAAGAACAAGTGCTTTCATGGTTCCATCGTAGCGAGCGAGCAGCAGTTCGCCGCAGAAAGTACGCCTCTCTTGCCTAATCGCTTTGATTTAGGGCATGAGGGACTGCTGCGGCAACGTTTGCCGGTATTGAGCTTCCCGCTTTTCGCCCAATCTGCTATTCCACTCAAAGTGTGTGAACGCACATCGGCACCGGTTTCCCACAAATTCGGTCGCTGTGCATCCCGCAACTCTCAAACCGGTTTGGGCACCGGTCATCATGGACGAACAAGCTTGTGGCTCAGTTTCTGTTATTCGTGTTCGCAGGGTTCCTGTTTCTGTTTGTCGTATTTTCCGGCCAGACGGACGTCGGATACCTCATCCACATCACTCGGCACGAGTGGTACCGCGAATTACGTCGAGACTACTTCACGTCCCGTCAGCAATTCTGGCGTGAATGGAGAAAGCTCAAGCAGTTCGGTCGTCAAAACGGTCCGTGGATCTACGCGACGCTGTTTGGCAGCATTGGCCTAATCGCGACTGTCATCCTGCTGGTTGTAAACCTGCCTCAAGAACTTAAGGCCAGCGTTCGCAACGTGTATTCAGAGCACGTCCAACTTGGCGAAGCACAGTTTGTGACCCGCGAAGGCAACATTGATACGCGAACGCGTCTCATGAATGTCGGGGAACCATTGGCCGAAGACAAATCGGTGCTCGTGTACGTCCCTCAAAACCTCTCCATGCCAATTGTGCAGCGAGAACCGGTTGAACCTCGTCAACCAGTCGAGCCACCAATCATCCGAGCTCAGCCCGCTCGAATTGCTGAACCACCACGCGAAACGCCTGACTGGGACGACGCGTTCGCTGACTTCGCGGATATTGAACGCGAACCCAAACCGGTTCCAGACCCCATCCCGAGTATCAGTTCAGACCTCGACATCGCGATGTTTAGAGAACTGTCGTTTGAAGTCACGTCTGCCGTTGAACTCGTTGATATCGAAAGCACTTTCGTCACGCTTCGCGGCGATCGCTGGGCACCGGAAGACAAAGTCCGAGTTCCCAAACCACCACAGCAACCGCCGTTGCTGTATCGAGAACGCCACGGCGACGTTCATCTCAGCCAACACGAACGCGACCTCTTTGCACGAGGAGATGCAATCCGCATCCGCCCTCGCGCCGTTGGTCGGGAGATTGCTCCCGGGCTGCTGGTTCGCAAATCGATTGCACACCATGCGATTGCTGGCGAACAGATGGCATACCAAATTGAAGTGACCAATCCACATAACGAAACCATCGACGGAGTCATCATCGAAGAAACGGTTCCGGCAGGATGGTCGATTGTTGATGCCACGCCGAAGGGGAAGCTGATCGACGATCGCACGCTACGCTGGGACATTGAAGATCTTGCCACAGAACAATCATCGCGTTTTGTAATTCAAGTCTTGGTCGGGAACGAAGAAACAGGTCGCTCCAACACGATCGTAACCACCGGGGCAGCTGTTGAGTCCGTGATCAACTTCAACGCCGCATCTGTTGCACCAGACCCTGTGAAGATCGAACCTGTTCCGTACATCGAGAACAAATCTGGCTGGCAGGCGTCGAAGTCGAACATACCAGTCGAAACTGAAGAACCCGAAATCGTCGCTCCGCCAGCTCTACCACCCGGTGTCGTGCGTCGAGTTGTCGAATCAGTCACGTTGAAGATCGATGTTCCCAGCCAGGTAAGCCTCGGTGATTTAGAGCTGAAGTTCACTGTCACGAACACCGGGACCACACGTATTGAATCGCCGATGCTACTGGCATGGCTTCCAAAAGAACTGTTCCACCCGCGCGGCCCGAATATTCAACGGCCAATCGGTTCGATTGGCCCGAGCCAGGAGCGCGTCTACACGCTGAAGCTAAAGGCGAACGCTGCCGGACCGATGACGTTCCCGGTTCAGATTCGGTCGAACGGAATTACGCTCGAAGCCAAGGAAGCCACGTTCTCTGTTGGCACCGCAGTGCAACCGATTTCCTACAACCGATGGCGAGCAGCTGGCGGCCGCTAACGCCGCTGAACGGTTCTCCTCGCAACTGACTACGACCGCCGGCTGTAGCGATTGCGCTGGTAAACCGGAGATCGAATCGGACTGAGATTCAGATTCTCGTTGACAGTTTGCTCACAT
>JBGCDN010000169.1:0-2592 GCA_045105495.1 Planctomycetaceae bacterium | reverse complement strand
GGCTGGCGGTGCGAGTTGCTGTCAGCTGTCTTCCAATTCAGACCAAGTGTTCTGCCATCTTCACTCATGGCTACTTTGTCGAACCGAGCCTTTGGTGGCTCTCGGTCAACAATCACGACCGCGTGCGGAGCGTCTCCGGCTGTCGGAGCCGGATCGCCAAGACCAACGCCGCTCTTGGCACCAATCATGAATCCATAGGTCCCGTCACGAGGAACACGAAGAACCACAGGGCTCTTCTTGTCCATATCTTCGCCGTATCGCCACCACTTTCGCCCGCCATCTTCAGTGATGTAGACATCAACCGAGCTCACACCCGATGGACCAAGATCTTCAAGCGAATAGTCGAGTCGAAACTGCAACTGATTCACGATACGTGGCAAGTTTGGATCAACGTCGGGGTCCTGAGCTGATAGGTCATCCAGCGGATCGATTCCGGGGAAGACATCCTGTTTCGGTACAGCACGCAAAGATCCCATCGGTGCAACCGGTGCTGAAACCGTCCGCGCAGGTGTCGTCTTCGAACGAGACTGTGGGAACGAAAATGGCCCCACAACGGTATTGTCCCGAGGCGCTGGTACGGGTGGTGTGGAAACCGGCAAAGGTTCAGCCTGCGGTACATTGTCGACAGTTACCGGGGGCCGTGGCATTGGTTGCGGAACGGCCACTGGCTGGTATTGAGCCTGCGGCGCAGTTGGTGTTCCGGTCATCACGGGCAATGGATTTGGATCTGGCTGAGGTACAATCTGGACCGGATGCTGCACCTGAGGTGCAAAGGATGGGCCGGCCACAGACGCAGAATATTGCACAGCCTGCACGCCTGATTTGGCAGTAATCGAAGGCATTCTTAGCGAAGCCTCTGGCGAAACCTGACTGGCAACTGGTCGGTTGATTCGGAGTACCTTCTCAGCAACACCAACGTTCCCGGCTCGGTCACGAACACCGAAACGAACTGTCACAGAATCGCTTCCGGATGCCGTCACTTCAGTGGAACCAGTCCGGCCTCGATCAAACCGTGGCCGTTTCCATGCACCTTCGTCTGTCTTGTACTCAATCCGCAGCGACGTTGGATCAGGATCAAGATCGTTAATCATCCACGATAGTTTGACACGATCACTACCACTCTTCTTCAACTGCAGGTTGACATCAGGCCGAGTCGTATCAACCAGAACCTTCAACCCCGGCGTCAGCTTTCCTGCTGGATAAAGGTTCCGATTGCGATCCAGAGTCCGTACGGCAAACCAGTGCTCGCCGTCTTTGCTGGCGTTGTATCGAAACTTCTCAGCTGTCGGCAAAGCAGATTGAACATGCTGCCAACTCTCACCACCATTGGTAGAAAGAAACAGCTGAACTTCCTGAGCGCCAATTCGCGTGAACTCTTCGCGCTCGAAGGCGAATGGAATTCGAAACTGCGACTTCTTCGTTCGAATCACGTCTGATTGAGCGATTGCAAACTGCGGAATAACCATCCCGCAAGCAAGCATGCATGCAGCGATACGTCTGGATGTCATCATGACCGACCTCGATGAGGTGCCCCCGAATAGCACGAGGGCGCATCCATGCTCCCTCGCGTCGGTCATCGACTTTTCCGATCGCAGGACTTCACCCGGATGATCTGAACTTAGCGTTCACACCAACCAACACTTCGCGCGCAAGTGGAACTGACTGAACCAATCAACGGACTCCGGCACTTCCTGCCGAAACTCACTTGCCAGCGAGCTGCACAAACTGCGCAGATCGCTCTCGGAGACGATCCCAGTCCGAGCTATCGACGATGTCAGAAGACAGCAAACAGCTTCCCATTCCCACCGCACAGGCACCGGCAGCGAAAAAGTCACCAATGGTGTCTGTGTTCACACCGCCAGTCGGCATCAATCGAACCTGAGGCAGCGGCCCCTTAACAGCTTTGATGTAGGAAGGGCCGCCCACCACATTGGCTGGGAACACCTTGACGACGTCAGCCCCGGATTCCCACGCATTCAGGATCTCGGTTGGAGTCATGGCACCCGGCATCACCACGGCGCCGTACCGTTTGCAAATCTCGATCACATCGCATCGCACCACCGGCGACACAATGAACTCAGCCCCCGCCAGCATGCAAGCCCGGGCTGTCTCTGCATCAAGAACCGAACCTGCTCCCAGAACAATCGAATCGCCAAACTCATCTCGAGCCTTTTCGATGGCCCGAAGTGCTCCCGGAACCGTCATCGTAATTTCGATGACGTCAATTCCACCGGCCAGAATCGCTTTCATGGCCGGAATCAGAGGATCCGCAGTTGGCGTTCGAAGAATCGCAACAAGTCGCCCATCCAGCGTCCGCCGCAAAGTTGCCTGCTGATCAAACATTAAAGCTTCGCGTACTCTTCAGCGAACTCAAGAGCCCACAGGTCAGCGGTATTCTTGAGCGAATCGATATCGGCTTCGTTCAGAAACTGATAGTGATTCCGCTTAAGCGTCTCGCGATTGCGGATGGTCCCCTTCGTCGCGATCTCGACGATGTGCGCGTCCGAAAACGGTTTCACAACCATTTCAAATCGCGAGTAAGTACTCTCACGCTTCCCGCCCACGCGAACCATATCATCTCGGCTAATCCGA
>JBGCDN010000168.1:0-2881 GCA_045105495.1 Planctomycetaceae bacterium | reverse complement strand
TTGTTCTCAGGATCGCGATCAATCAGAAGCGAAAACGGGTCGATGCCGGCGCGGTGGGGTTTTTGGCTGACTGTGAATTGAAATGTCTGTTTTGGTTCTGTGATATGAACCAATTCACGGTGCAGCGTATCGCCGTATTTGCGACTTGATGCCGGTTTCGCGAACGCTCCGATTTCGATCCAGTCGTCGAGCTTAACTTCCGTCTCAAGCCCCTTGCTGTTCGCCTGAAACTTCTGACATTCCACGGTCAATTCGACTTCGTATTGCCCACCGTCAATTTTCTTCCACGTTGCTTCCAACGCACGATTGCCAAAGAGGGTTATCTTCTCAAACGAGTCCGTGATCACACTTTGATACTCCGCTGGTGTCTGTTCTCTCAGAGCTTCAATTAGATCAACTGACGTTGGATAAGGCTCCGCCTTGTAAGCAAACTCTTCGACGAGATTTCGCAGCGCGGCGTTCACTTTGTCTTCGCCGATCAGCTCCTTCAGGTGGTACATCACGACGCTGCCCTTGCGATAGTGGACGTAACCTTGTGTTGGTTCCACTTCCATCAGCGGACGCTCATCAAGCTGTTCACCACCGCGATTCTTGAGGTAGTTGTCTGCCTCGTACTTCAAGAACTTCCGCATCATGTCGCGGTTGTATTCGTGTTCCATCACCATGAGAGCTGAATACTGCGCCATCGTCTCCGACAGCAGCGTGGCCCCTCGCATATTCGCACCAATAACCTGATGAGCCCACCACTGATGCGCCATTTCGTGGGCGACGACGTAGAAGACCATGTCGATGTCGTCAACATTCTTGATGTCCGCGATGAACCCAATGCCTTCTGAATACGGCATTGTCCCCGGGAACGCCTGAGCGAAATTTGAGATGCGGGGAAACTCGATAATTCTCGCCTGCTTATGTTTGTACGGGCCAAAATGCTCGGTGTAGTACTGCAGCGATTTCTTGATCGAATTCACCATCTTGGGAACATTCCAGTGGTGATCTTTGTGGTAGTAGACTTCGATATCGATGTCGTTCCACGCCGTGCGTTCGACTTCGTACTTCGCGGAGATAAACGAGTAGAAGTTCAACGACGGATGATCGACTTTGTAGTGGTAGTGGTTCCGACCGTCTTCCTTCCACTGCTTCTGAAGAGAACCAGGCGCGATGGCGATCTGGTCGGAAGAAGTGCTTATGAAGGTTTCGACTTCCACCCAATCGCTGTTGTTGCTGATGTAGGTATTGCGGCGACCCTTCAAGTTCTCAGGGTCGAGTGGGAGAGCAATGATTGGTTCGCCAAGGCCGTTTTCTTCACGGTCGTCACGGTCTCTGATTTCGTATCCAGACTGATACCCAATCTGTGGCACGATTGAGTTGTTGAAGAACGTTCCGTTCTGGACGATCTGCGGAACGCTAATTTCGTTTTCGAACCCTTTCGGATCGTAGCTCACAACAAATTTCATGTTGCGTTCTTCGCCGGGCTGCATTGGCGGATCGATCGAATACGTTCGATAGTTAATCTGCTGATCTTCCGACTTCAGTGTCGCACCTTCGATGTCGACGGTCGTCTCGTACTCGTCGCTCGTGACAATAAAGATCGTATCGATTGCTTCATCATGTTGATTCACGATGGTCTGATCGCCCTTCATCGATAATGCTCGGCGTTCGGGATAGACATCGA
Organism: Planctomycetaceae bacterium; assembly: GCA_045105495.1. Lineage (GTDB taxonomy): Bacteria > Planctomycetota > Planctomycetia > Planctomycetales > Planctomycetaceae > CAYNWT01. Next base: position 1,209 of record JBGCDN010000168.1, on the reverse strand, counting down.
TGTTGTATGTAATTTTAGTAACGCGTGGTTGCGGCTTTTCTGCGTCCGCTTTGTGTTCCTTCTCATACCGAATTTGAAGCTCTGTAACCTGATCTCCGGTCTCGTATTGGTTAATGACTTTCGTGTTGTAGAACGCCCAAGCCCCGCACCCGAGCCACAGCACCAACAACCCGGCACTGGCGATTCGCAGCATGCCAGTCCATCGTGGAACCATCATCTTGATTCGCTTCACAAACCCTCGCTCGCGGCCACGCACCCACAGCATGATCGCTACAGAGCACAACAGTAATGCGAAGGAAATCCAGTAGAGCCCAACCCACGTCAAAGCGGATTGGAATGGAGCGAACCCGAACATGTCGGAGTACGTGTAGTCGGGCAGTTGGCCGTATCGAACAAGGATGGTTTCAACATCAAGTCCCGCCCAGATGAAACGATTGAGGATCACCAGAATGATGAAGCCAAAGTAACCGACGTACTTGTTTGGCGAGACAATGTGAACCAGCATCGCCAACACGACAAAACAGAACAGTTGCGGCATATCCAGCACAAAGAGTTCCGTCAGGTAAAGCGGAATCTGGAACCGGGTGTAGGCGTTGACCAATTGGTGCAGGACACCGCAGAACATTCCGGCGACGACCACGCCCAACACAACCAGCATGATCGAAATAAGCTTGCCGACGAACGAGACCCATGTTTGATGCGGCAGTGCGTCGTAGACTTCGTCCAGCTTCGCGTCCCGTTCTTTCCAAACCACAACACCGGAAAAGAAGGTGATGCAAACCACGAGATACACGTAAAGTGATCCACGAATTACGCTGACTTGTTTGTACGTCACTGGTTTGGAGGCCAAACCAAAACCTTCGCTGGAAAGCAACGATAGGTTCATAAACGTGGCGAAGATGCCAAATCCGATGACCAACAAGAACACGGGGCTTTTCACAATCGAAACGGCATCGACTCTGATCTGACTTCGAAGCTGAGTCAGTGACGCTCCAAAGCCACTTCGAGGCTTCACTGCTGGCAACGCCCGAACACTCCGACTTGAAGAATCGTCTGTCGGTTCGTGGCGGTATCCTGACAGCAATGCCAGCGGTAGCGTGAGGAGCCATATTCCGGTTCTTGCCAACCAACCGATTACGGGGATCTCTGGGTCAATCGAGCGTACTTCGCTGAGAATTGAATGTGCCCACTGACGCAGTTCACCCGGTT
>JBGCDN010000167.1:0-3139 GCA_045105495.1 Planctomycetaceae bacterium | reverse complement strand
CTGGTCCAGCATCGGCGATTCGCGAAACAACGTGGTAGACCTGTTGCTGCACGCTGATGATACAGTGAGAGAAGTTGACCGGGTTCCCACCAGAACCAGCCGGGTGAACGTGCTGATAACCGCTCAGTGATTCAAGCTTTTTGAGCAACGTCCGCGGAATACCCTTGGTGCTGGCAACTGTGCAGAAACCACTGCTGCCTTCCCGAAGTCCACGCGGCGCGGAAGTGTAGACGACCTCGAAACTCAAAACTTACTTTCTACCGTGTGAAGGCTGGAATCAATCCCGAGCTTGTCAGGCTTAGCAAGTACAACAGCGGCACCTCAGCCCAGCTTGGAGCAACGTCGTTGGGACGAACTCCAAGAGACCCAGTACTTTCATCCACTTCTGGCGACACACCAAGTGCGGACACCGGAATGTACGTCACATGTTCTGCAAAACCCTCTGCCGCATTCACGAACTCAGGCGCGTAGTTCGACATGACGTTGCGCATTTGTGTGGAAACGGTTTCCACAAGTGTCTTATCAAGCGCTGAGGTTTCGCCGACTTCCTGAATGGGTTCACGAAGTTCAATATCCGAAACGAAGGGGCCCCACGAATCGAATTTTGTCATCACGACAATCAATGGCTTTTGATATTTGTCACGTTGTGAGAGCCCGGCTTGGGTACGAATCCGATTTGCCGCCTCGTTAAGAATCTGATCCTGCCGAAAACTGCGACCGGTCGTCGACATTTGCGGATCATCGCTGTCGACACAGGCTTCGCGAAATCGAGCGTGTTGAGTTGGGTCGAACAGGAACAGCAATCCACGAGAAATCGTGAGGTGCTGCGTCGCCGGACTAATTGATGACTCGCCACCAGGTAGGAAGTGTTCGCCAGCGTTGTCATACAGGCACATGGCTTTCGCCAAATCCTGATCGTCTTTGTTGGGATGGTTCAACAATGGCTGAAGCGAGAACACGAATGGTCGCGGATACCAAATGGTCTCTTCACCAAATTGAACCGGCTGATACAGCGCGCCTTCGGTTTCGGTCTTGCCGATGGCGGTCAGTTTGTTGGGTTCTTCGTTGAAGAACAGTCGAGCCTCAGATTCGTTGAGCAGTCGGTTTGATTCAGGATCCGCGTCCGTGAGGCTCAGCTTGAACCGACGCCCCAAGGCTTGTCGCAACTGCCATGTAGTCGTTGCCAAGAGGTGTGACTTTCCGGAACCGGGCGACCCAAGGATCGAATAGAACAAACTTGGCATCTCGAACATGGTTCGCGGGATGACAAGGTGGCACTTCGGACAAGCCACTTCGCTGCAGGTTGAACCCTGACTGTCGACTGCGTTCCCACCCGGGTCGAATCGAGTCGGCAGGAATCGACGCTGAACTTCCGACCCTAGTCGCGCGTCGCCGTACAGCTTGGCGTGCGTCGATACCCACAAGGTTTTTGCGGGCGGGAACCGGTTCCAGCAATGTGGGCAAGTTATTCGAGAAAGTACTCGAGGAGCAGCGTCTGACACGGTGGAGAATCTCTGAGGACGGGGCTTTCCGCGGGGAATCAGCAGTATATCACTACAATACCCGTACACCCATCAATGCCACACGGATTCCATTCCTCCCGCCCAAATTGACCCAAAAAATGGACGTAACCCGATTTGTCATCCTGGAACACGATCATCCGGTTCTGCACTGGGACTTAATGCTGGAACAACCAGAATGTCTCTGGACGTGGCGTTTGAGCGAGCCGCCGGAACACAGTCAAACAACGAATGCAAAACGCATCGCGGATCATCGAAAAGCGTACCTCGAATACGAAGGGCCGATTAGCGGGAACCGAGGAAGCGTTACTCGTTGGGATGCCGGGACTTATGCGATCACGCAAGGCAATCCGCTGACAATCGTGCTGAATGGGGATCGCGTTAGCGGCCAACTGCGGATTGAGTTGGACGAAGCCAGCTTTGAACGATCGGCATGACGGTTTGTTGTCGCGGTTGTGGGAACCGCTAGTGCGCACTAATCAGACACGAATTGATTGGTGCGAAAAACGGCTCCGTTAGACGCAGCTCAACCGAATCACTGATTAGTTATTCATCACTGCGCTGCTTCGCCTTTCAGTAGCGAACGCATCTCGGCGGCGATAAAGAAAGAACCGGTCGTGCAAATCAGACCGCTTTCGCCAATCACAAGTTTTGAACCAACTTCCCAGGCTTCAGCCGGAGTCGGTGCAGTGTGTAGGTCGACTGAAAGTGAGAGTTCTTCACGGATCTGTTTTGCAAGTTCAAACAAATCAGACCACGGAATGGCACGCGGGTTGTGAAGGTATTGTGTGAGGACGATCTCGTCGAACGTTGGCAACAAGTGACGCAGCATTCCAGCGGCGTCTTTCTGTTTCGTCGTTGCAAAGATGGCGACTCGCGGCCGTCCGTCAGAGAGTTCGCCGAGTGATCGAACCAGTGCCCTCATCGACGCTTCGTTGTGAGCGGCATCGACAATCACAAGTGGATCGCGGCTCAGTACTTCCACTCGACCGGGCAAGCGAACATTGGGCAGCGCCGAGATCGCTGCTTCTTGATCAAGCTGCCAGCCGTTCTGCATGAGTTGATCAAAAGCCGCAATCGCAACAGCCAGATTGTTACCTTGGTGCTCGCCAGCCAAAGGAACGGATACGTCACGCCAATCGCCTTGAGGCGTATTCACGTCAACGGTAGCCGGAACACCCAATTCGGTTGGCGGTGAGTAATGAAACGTCACGTCGTCGCCCAGCTGAATGAGTTCGCATTTATTCTCCGCCGCCCGTGCGTGTATGACAGATCGCGCGGGTTCGTCGGTGACTCCGCAGACAACGGGAACACTCGACTTAATGATGCCCGCTTTCTCGCCAGCAATCGCTTGCAGCGTATCACCAAGGACATTGGTGTGATCAAGACTAATGCTGGTGATCACGCAAACGTTCGGATGGCAAACATTCGTGGCATCAAGCCGACCGCCCAGGCCCACTTCAAGCACGGCGATGTCTGCCTTCCGATCACGATAAAAACACCACGCCAATAGCATCGCGGCTTCGAAGTAGGTCGGAACCAAATCATCACACCGCTTAACGGCATCCTGTAGCTCTTGAACCAGCCCAACGATTTCTGTTTCGGTTGCTTCTTCATTG
>JBGCDN010000166.1:0-7115 GCA_045105495.1 Planctomycetaceae bacterium | reverse complement strand
CATCAAAACAGGCAGTGGTGATGACACAGTCGAGCTCCATCGCGACTGGAGATTCGATGGCGATCTTAAAATCGTGACAGGGTCCGGAGATGACGTTCTTCTGGTCGGGGATGGGGGCGACATTACCCTCAACGGGAAAGTAAATGACAACCTTGGAAGTGGGGACGACACCGTGTACGTCAAGTATGCGAATGTCTATGGTTCCCCGGACGCCATTGCTATTAATGGCGGTTCAGGAAACGACTCCCTGTTCACAGATGTGAATTGGGACATCTCTGACTGGCAGGATATCGGAGCAAAAATCAAAGGCTTTGAAACCGTCGGTTGATCAGAGTCGGCTCCCACTTGCGAGCATCGTGCCCCATGGCATTTGCTCGCGAAGCAGGGGTGAGCCGACGATCGCAAACCGCCCTATGGCTTCGCAAAACAGAACACGTGCTTCTCGCCACGGATAAACAAGTGAGGCACGTGTGACAAAGTCTGCGTTAAAATTGGTGAGAATGATTGAGGTAACTTGGTTGCATATTGCCTGTGGCGTTATGAACCCGGTCCGAGCGGGCATCGCCGAGTCCCCCGAGAAGAGCTTTCACCAGCGTTCAGGCTCGCATGGCCGACGCGAAATCGGCGGACGAAGTCACATCGCCGGACACCAGAGACGTTCGAACCGAACACGGCGACAGAGCTGGCTGGCTGAGCCCAATCCCTTTGGAACCAACACGAAAGAAGGTCGGAGACCGCCGGGCATCGCGTCGCGTGAGTAACAAAGGCTGCCTGCCAAGGAGCCTGGCGGATTACCTGCTACTCGTGGAATGGACGGGCCGACAACTGCACTCAAGCAACCGCGGCTACATCAAGAGCGACATTCCTCCGCTACTGGATCGTCTCGGCACAAGCCCCGTGTTCTGGCTGGACTCCATCAGTGAAAGTAGGGCCGGTCTCTACAGAAGTGAGACTCCACAGTGATGATGGCCTGCGATTAGAACTGTGATACTCACCCGGCTTCTGGATTGTTGAACGTCTCGATTTGCACGTCGGAATCTGCGGCGGCTAGCAGGCTTTGATACCACTGCCCCGCCTCGCTCGCGCGGCCGGGGAGATCCGTGGTTCCCCAAATGACGGTGAGTGTTGTTGTGGTCTCGTCGCTGGTCTTGGTTCGTTGCGAATCCTTAACCGCATTGGCACATGGGCCGAGTTCGTCAAAGAGACATAGTAGGCCGTCGAGCTTGAGGACTTGTCCGGACAGATTGAACACGTATTCGGACGCTTCCGGTGCGACAGCGATGTGAAGCTTACCGCTGAGCTGGTCGAAATCGACGACGCTAATCGGTAAGCCACTATGGAGTGAGACCACGTTGCAGGTATCGACAGCAATGTTGATCTCTGGCAATTGAGACTCGCTGGCCGCCTTGATGAGGTATTCAGAGGCCGGCTTATTTCGGCCAGTTGGCTTGAAACCGCCATGGCGAAGCAAGTCGCGGACAGCTTTGCGAACCATATCGCTCGGTTGAAGCGGTGCCGCTGATTCCGGGTTCAGTCGCCTCAAGGGATCAAGTTGATGAGAAGCGAACCCGCAGATTGACTTAGAGAAAGTCGTTTTGAAGACGAAGGGTTCGAGGGCTGGGTGTTGTTCGATTCTTAACATTAGTGGGGCAACTTGATGTAAAGACGGCTGGTGACGTAAGCCGGCTGGCGGACGGGCGATATGGCGTGCGAGTCGATCGCTGATTGCAATTATGGGTCTCGAAACTACACTGAACCTCCCACCTTTCGGTTCGCTGACCTACGTTTCGGCGACCACTATCTTGTCATCATGACTCACACATTTTGAGGAACTCCGTAATGAAAATGCGGGTATTGGTTCTCGCCTTGCTTGCGGCGACGGCATCTGAAGGTCTCGCTGACGACTGGGTTCACTGGCGTGGTCCCGAACAAAACGGGATCTCCCGAGACACAGGTCTTCCTGACACATGGTCATTGGAAACCGGTGAGAACGTAATCTGGTCTGATGGTATTGGTGGGCGAGCGACGCCTGTCATCATGAATGGCAAGGTGTATATCACCTGCCGAACCACTGCTCCACTGGTTGGTGCCGACAAGGTGAACCTTCAGGAGCAGTTGGTTTGCCGAGACCTGGAGACTGGCAAGGTTCTCTGGAAAGACGTGTTCAACGTCTTCCAAACAGACATTCCTGCTCCGCGAGTTGGCTGGGCCGCAATGGCCGCCGACCCTGAAACCAAGCAGGTTTACATGCACTCGGTTTCTGGCTTGTTCCGCTGCTACACCGAAACGGGCGAACTTGTGTGGGAACACAGTTTGTTCGAAGACTTCGGAAAGATCTCTGGCTACGGAGGTCGAACTCAGGCTCCAATTATCGATGAAGATCGCGTCATCGTCGGCTTCTTCATGTTGAACTGGGGCAAGACTGGTAACCCACCACCGAAGCAAACTTACTTCGTGTTCGATAAGAAGAGTGGCGAACTGCTTTGGACGACGGCTCCTGGTCAGCGACCGAAAGACACGAACTACTCGGTTCCTTTTGTCACCGTTATAGATGGCGTTCGTCAGCTAATTGGTGGAAACGCAGACGGCGGTATCTACGGCGTGAATGCTCGCACCGGCGAATCGCTTTGGGGCATGCGAATGTCTAAGCGTGGCCTGAACACGACCGCAGTAGCTGATGGCAACCTGGTTTACATCGCGCATGGCGAAGACAACATTGACAATACAGAGTTCGGACGGATCCAGTGTGTCGATGCTTCGAAGCGTGGCGACTTCACCGAGAGCGGCGGAGCCTGGCGTATTGACGGAGTGAAGGTTGGCTACACCGCATTGCTGGTCAAAGACGGCGTTCTGTACGCGGTCGCTGATACTGGCAAGCTATATGCCTACGACAGTAAGACCGGCGAAGCATTGTGGGACTACAGCTTGGGTACGGTTGGAAAGGGTTCGCCAATCTGGGCGGATGGCAAGCTGTACGCGATGGAAGTGAACGGAAACATTCACATCCTCAAGGCTGATCGAACCGGCTGTAAGTCTCTTTCGAAGGTCTCGCTGAAAGTATCAGAGGCGGCCGCCGAACGCGGCTTCAAAGGTATGGATGAAATCTACGCCTCACCGGTGGTTTCCAACGGTCGCGTCGTGTTTGTGACTCGTGACCGAACCATTTGCATTGGCATGAAGGATGGCTGGAAAGCCAGTCCGCCAGTGAAGATGGCAGAGGAGAAGCCAGCGACCGATAAGATCGCTCACCTCAAACTCACACCGTTCGAAACAACACTCAGCGATGGCGGCGAAGTCGAATACAAGCTTCACGCATTCGACGCGAACGGGCACTTAATCAAGTCGATGCCTGCTGAAGGTCTTTCGGTAGCTGATGGCTTGGCCGACGCGAAAGCTGATGGAGCGAAGGTCGTTGTTCCTGCGGGTGCGAAAGAGCAATCTGGTGAAATTACCGCCAAGGTTGGCGATATGACCGCGACGGCTCGATTGCGTGTCTTCCCGCCAGCACCATGGAAATGGGACTTCGCGGGCTACAAGGGTCTGCAGGTTCCACCAACATGGATTAACGCTACGAAGAAGCTGTTCCCAACAGATATGGACGGCGAAGTCGTGATGCGGAAGAAGAGCACCAAGACCGGCGGTCGAGGTCGTCCGAGTGCCTACATCTGGCTTGGCCCTTCAACCATGAAGGACTACACCGTGCAGGCGGACGTTATGCTGACCGAAGCACGACGACAAATCCCAGCCGTTGGTGTTACTGCAAATCGCTACAACTTTATTCTCGACGGGAATAAGTGGCAGGCCCGTATCCAAAGCTGGGCTCCGCACAAGCGAATGGCTGTCGTGAAGAAGTACAAGTCGAAGCCCGACACCTGGTACACAATCAAGGTGTCTGTCGATGTTGTCGATGGGAAGGCACACGTCAAAGGCAAAGTCTGGGAACGTGGCAAAGACGAACCGGCAGAGTGGACCGTAGAAGCTCATGACCCGCATCCGAACGAAAACGGAAGCCCAGGTCTCTACTTCTTCTCACTTGCCGACAGCTACGTCGACAACGTTTCCGTAACACCAAACAAGTAGTGCAACGCGACTGCGTATCAGGAATTGAAAATGAAGAAACTCTCTTGGCTATTAGTGGTTGCGTTGTTTGTGCTTCCGGGCTGTGGCAAAACGGAAGTCTCAGAAAACACGACTACGTCTGATTCGGAAGATACGACTGTGTCTACCGAAACGACCGATGACACGATGGAACCAGCCGAAACCGATTCGACTACCGAAGAAGTGGCGGCAACGGACAATGAAGAACCGGCTGCTCCTGAGCTACCGGCTCCAACTATCGAAGCACCAGAAACTGCTCCGGCGGAACCAGCGACTGAACGCAAGGTTGCCGGTGACTGGCCAATGTGGGGCGGCTCCTACGCTCGCAACATGTACAACACCACAACTGGTATCTCAATTGATTTTGAACCTGCGACTGATCCTGCGAAGGGCAAGAAAGTCATGTGGGTAGCCGCTCTTGGTTCTCAAACTTACGGGAACCCAGTCGTTGCGGACGGACATGTTCTTGTTGGAACCAACAACGGTGCAAAGCGTCGTCCAAAGTACGAAGGCGACAAAGGCGTGTTGATGGCGTTCGACGCCAAGTCTGGTGAGTTCAAGTGGCAGCTCACACGCGACAAACTACCGGATGAACGTGTCAACGACTGGCCTGAACAGGGCATCTGCTCCACACCCTGCACCGAAAAGGGACGCATCTACGTCGTAACGAACCGCTGCGAACTTCAGTGCATCGATCTGGACGGTTTCTACGACGGAGAGAACGACGGTCCTTACAAAGACGAAGTCGATACAGAAAAAGAAGATGCCGACATCATCTGGTCGCTGGACATGATGGACGAACTGGGTGTCTTCCCTCACAACCTCGCCACCAGTTCTCCGGTTCTGTACGGCGACAAAATCTTCATCACCACATCAAACGGTGTGGACGAAGCTCACCTCGAGATTCCATCACCGCGAGCACCAAGTTTTCTCGCCGTTAACAAAAACACTGGCAAGGTTGTCTGGGAAGACAACTCTCCTGAAGACCGGATTCTTCATGGTCAGTGGAGCTCGCCAGCTGTTGGTGTCGTCAACGGCAAGGCTCAGGTCTACATGCCAGGTGGAGACGGCTGGCTGTACGCGTTCGATGCTGAATCGAACGATGAAGAAGCCAAGCTGCTTTGGAAGTTCGACCTCAACCCGAAAGATTCTGTCTGGGAACTCGGTGGCGCTGGCACACGAAACGCCATCATTGCTACACCGGTGTTCTCTGAAAACAGCGTCATACTGGCAGTCGGACAAGACCCTGAGCACGCTGAAGGTGTTGGGCACATCTACCGGATCGACGCCACGAAAACCGGCGACGTTAGCCCAATGATCGACGACGGAAATGGTGGCTACAAGAAGAACTCGAACTCAGGCGAAATTTGGCACTTCGGTGGCATTGATGAAGACGGATCCGTCACAGGTGAAGAAGAAGGACTCATCTTCCGACGAACACTCTCAACGGTGTCGATCTACGATGGTCTCGTCTATGCGGCGGACCTTAGCGGTTTCGTCCACTGTCTCGATTTCGCCAATGGCAAGCGATACTGGGAACACGACACGCTTTCAGGCATCTGGGGGTCAACACTGGTCGCTGATGGCAAAGTCTTTATCGGTGATGAAGACGGAGAGCTCAGCATCCTGAAAACTGGCAAGAAGCTGGAAGAACTGGACGAGAAGGTCTTCAACTCTTCTGTCTACAGTACACCAACAATTGCCAACGGAATCTTGTACGTTTCAGACCGTTCAAGACTGTACGCTATCGACATTAAGTAAGACCGAAAGCAGCCCCGCTGCCTTCAAACAGCCAAAGCCCGGACGATTTCGTCCGGGCTTTCTTATTCTCTGCCCAAATTGCTGAACGTTCTCGTGACGGACTTGTCACAATAGAACCAGCATGGCATCGTCTCCACCAAATTCGTGTTAGACGACCAGCACCAACCAACCCCAGAATTTTGGAGTCCCCCGTGTCCGAAGAATCAGTGACACCGGAACAAGACGATCCCAACGCCGAACCAGCTGAAATCGATCGCTCGTTCGACACAGAACGCGCGGCGGTGCGGAGTCGATCGGCAGAGGCCATTGCCGAGAGCCGCGACAACGCAATCCTCTGTGCGCAGATTGCGGACGAGTATCGCAGCAAAGAAATTGTTGTGTTGGACCTGACTGACGTGACACCGATTGTGGACTTCTTTGTCATCGCAACAGGTTCGACACGTCGGCAGATGCATGCTGTTGCTGAAGAGGTCGATCGTGTTCTTAACGAACGCGGTTCAGATCGAATGAGTCTGGAAGGGTATCGCGAAAGCAGTTGGATTCTGCAGGATTATGGCGACGTCTGCCTGCACGTCTTCACAGAGGAAATGCGAAAGCTCTACGACCTCGAACGCCTTTGGGCAGACGCTCCCCGGATCGAATGGCGTCCAGAACCTGATTCCGAACAAGCTGAATGACGAACATCCGTCACGACGTATCAGCGTTGAGATAACAGCGAGGAGCCCGGCCGGTTTGGTCGGGCTCTTTGCGTTCCATCTATTCAGTTTGTGCCGGTTATCCGCCCGCAGATCGACCCCGCGATCGCTGCAGGCGACGATTTGCAGCACGACTGCGAGCTAGGGTTTAGTGGACCCTGCGTGCTGCAAAAGTTGGGTCCGTCTCCCCCCAACAAACCGCTGCCGAACATCATGACAAACCTCGTACCCCCATCACGCGCTGAAGTCTGGCTGACTCGCGCGGTCGTCTGCATCATTTTGCTGGCCTGTGCTCGGATGCTTTCTCAGCAAGGAGTCGATCCGGATCTCTGGGGGCACATTCAATACGGCGAAGACTGGATCGCTGAAGGCGAACTGCCGCGAGAGGCATCTCATACGTACGCGGCTCGCGGATATCGCTGGATCAATCACGAGAACCTAAGTGAACTAGCCTTGGCCTTCGGGCATCGGGCAGTCGGCGGACTGGGATTGATGATCGGCAAGGCGGTGCTCGGCATCGTCATGCTGCTGTCCATGATTCTCATGGCGGCTCGAAAAGGT
>JBGCDN010000165.1:0-4279 GCA_045105495.1 Planctomycetaceae bacterium | reverse complement strand
ATTCGGGATCGGTTCACTGCGAAGACAGAGCTAGACAAGCCATTGTCAAATGGGACCAGTTTCAATCAACGTACTAACGACACACTCAACAGAACGCGGCTAATCGTAGCCCTCGCAAGAGCGCGGAGATGGCCCGATGTTTCGCATGAAGTCAGTGAACTTCGTGAAAGAGTGGGCGGCGATGTTGTCAGTTTTCTTAATCTTCAGGTGAACGCCCCCTGCAGAACAGCATTGGCGCTCGCCGTTGCCTGCGATGATTCAACCACCGCCCTTGAGAGCGAAGTCCATTTCCTACGCGCCATTAGCCTTATGCAGCAGCTGGACCTCAAGACGGAACTCATCCGGGACTCGGTGTGCGACCACACATTTCCCTTCACGGAAAGGCTGGAAGGAGCTCGAAAACAGCGACTCTTGAATCTGATCACACCATCGCGTTCAGAATAGCTGGACAACGTCGCATCACCGCAGTCAGGGCATACATTCGAAGTTCACTGATAGAGACGCTCGCGAACCATCGGTACGGTCACAACATCGCCATAACGACGTATCCCCTGCCAGGGACTGCCTCGCATCAATATGATTGGTCCCCCCGAGCGTCATATGATGCGAGGCTTTTTTCGTTGTGCTTTGGCGGGAAACGTGGAGACGATCGGAACGGAATGTTCATTTTGATGACACTCGTTTCGATTTGTAGACAGCCGGCAGTTCTTGGATTTCGAACGAAATATCCGTAAACACTTTCCATATAACAACTTATGGAATGCACTTCAAAATAGGCAGGTTGGTATCAGAGCTGCTCTACCGTAGGCTACTACAAACCCACGGAGACCATGATGGCTCGACCCCAACGAATCGCCCTCTGCTTTGCTCTTCTAAGCTCTGTCGCCTTCGCACAGGAGTTTCCACAGATTCCGTTGCCGCCCGGTGTGGACGACGGAACGGGACTTCCGGCCGGCCCGGACGACTTCCAGCCCGAAGCGCTGACGCGTGGCCCAGTCCACGAAGCGTTTGCCGAGCAGATTAACGCTGATCCATCACTCGGCATTCTGGTCGCCCAAGCACCGCCCCAGCTGATTGATGAGGTCCCGCCCGAATTCAAGCCGGAAGGTGAGAATGTCGTGTGGATCCCAGGCTACTGGTGGTGGGACGAAGACGCCGCCAACTACATCTGGATTAGCGGCCTGTGGCGCGCGGTTCCTCCGGGGCAGCAGTGGGTCGCTGGATATTGGACAGAAGCAGACGACGGCTTCCAGTGGGTCTCTGGGTTCTTTACCGGCAACGAGCCAGATCAGCTTGTCTACCAGGAACCACCACCAGTGACACTGGAGTCTGGTCCGGTTTCGCCGGCTCCGTCTGACGAACATTTTTGGGTTCCCGGTCACTGGGACACCAACTACCGCTGGAACGCTGGCTACTGGAATGAACTACGTGAAGACTGGATTTGGATTCCATCTCGTTGGATTGCAACGCCGCACGGTTGCTGCTTCGTGCCAGGACACTGGGATTACCAGCTAGCCTCACGGGGTCAGCTTTTCGCACCGGTCCGGTTTGTTGAACCGTGTCCTCCGACTTACGTCTATCGACCAACGTGTGTCATTCGTCCGTCACTGCTAAGCATGCACTTGTTTGTCCGACCGCGATGGCGTTCTTACTGTTTCGGTGACTGGTACGACGAATGTTCTGCGGGAACCATCTTCTCCTACGCCAACTTCCACACCCGACGTCGCGGCTACTGCCCGCTGTTCGCTTACAGTCGAGCTCGCTACGCACGTCGCGGTATTAATCTGTCGCTTCGACTTGGAAACTGGAACTCTTACTTCATTAACAACCGAGGGTTCCGCCCACGTCGCACCTTCGCACAGCAGCGACTGTTCGAACGAGCGAACCGCAACAACTCACTTCTCGGATACTGTCGTCTCGGAGCGAACCTGCGAGACTACGCCTTGGTTGGACCACGTCGAAACAGCTTGATTGGTGTCGGCGTTGCTGGTCGAAATGCATTCGTTAACCATCGTCCAACCTTCCGCCGAATTAGCACGGCTCAGATTCAACGAGAACGAGATCAGGCTCGATTGATCCGCACGGTCGCAAAACAGCGTCGTCAGCGGGAGTCCGTGGTCGCTCGGACTTCTGGTTCGAACAGGGGCGCGGATCGTAATCGCGGTTCTCTGCTGAGCACGCGAGACAGAGTCAATATTTTCCGAGACCGAACACCAGGGCGTTCGAATGCGAGCATTCGCGGTACCGTCGCAGGCAAGACCGGTCGTGATGCACGACAGGCAACAAGTAAACTAAGAGACAGCAAGAACAAGGTTGCTGACAAGAACCTCCGTGGGGCAAAAGATCGATCGTTGGCCAACGTGCGAACGAAGGATACCGAGAAGAAGCTCGCCAACGTTGGACCAAAGCTTCCTGGCAACAAGACGTCAGATAGGGCAGGACGTTCAAAGGCAGATCGTGATCGACCAGTAATTCGCGCTCAAAACGGTTCTCGTGAAGATGACCAAAGAAAAAATGGTGCATCGCGAATCCGATCAGTCGCCGGTTCTGACAAGACACGGGGAGCTCAACGGGACAATTCTTCAAAGTCACAACGAGTGACTCGGTCAGGAGCGTCAGCTTCGGAACGTCTGAAAAACGCTCGAACGAAGAGTTCAACCAAAGACACTGGAACAAGTAGTAAGTCGATCCTGTCTTCACGTAACTCAGGAAATGACCGCAGCACGCGTTCTGGCAAAAGCTCGGTAACGCGAACTCTGCCTTCTTCTCGAAGTAAGACCTCATCAACGTCTGATAAACCGACTCGTGGAGCGATCCGTTCGAACCGAACTTCATCCACAGCGAAGACGTCAGGTTCATCGAAATCAAGTCGTTCAACTGCAGGCCCGGCCAGTGTCAGTCGCCGAACATCGACGCCGAGCGTTCGAGGCAACACCGGCTCAAGGACGAACCGAAGTTCTACGACCGGCCGTTCGATTCTGGGCAGCCGCTCGAAAACAACTTCGACTCAAAGCAGTCGATCGAAGTCTTCAAACAACACCATCTCTTCACGGAATCCGAAGGCTCCAACATCATCAACGCGTGGAAGCTCATCTGCCTCTCGCAGCTCAATTCTAGGCTCACGAAACAGCAGTAGCAGTAGTCAGCGTGGGTCGAGCACTCGTTCGTCTGGCCGCGGCAACAGCAGCAGCAAGTCCAGCATACTTGGTAGTGGAAGTAGTCGGTCATCTGCGACTACTGGCCGGTCTTCTCTATCGGGGAACCGATCTTCAACGAGAGGCTCTTCAACCCGAAGCAGCAGTTCGTCAACAAGAAGTAGCATCCTCGGTTCAAGCCGATCGAGTTCATCGCGAAATTCGGGCGCCAGCTCTCGCAGTTCTTCAAGCCGAAGCGGTTCGACTTCAAGTCGTTCGTCACGAAGTAGCAACGTTGGTAGTTCTTCCCGATCAAATTCATCTCGAAACTCGATTCTTGGGTCCTCCCGATCGGGTTCTCGCAGCAGTGCGAACCGAGGTAGTTCGTCGCGAAGTAGCGGAGCCAGTTCTTCTCGAAGCAGCTCGTCAAGCAGCCGTGCGTCGAGTTCACGGTCGTCTCGATCGAGTGGAAGTAGCTCTCGCAGCCGTTCCGGTTCCAGCTCACGCTCAGGAAGAAGCAGTAGCCGCAAGAAAAAGTAATCGGTTCCTGTCGCCAGTGCTCCCCATTGACCGAGCGTTCACAAAAGAACGCTCGGTCAGTTCTTGCGCTCGCTTGCAAGCAGCATAGAACCCGTGATGATGCCTGAACCCGATTCCCGTAGCTTGTGGAAGCCTGAGTTCTTCCAGATGGCATGCGGGAAGCTCACCAGGCTGTACTTGCGAGGCTAAGATGCTGGTTCTGATGACTGTCGTTGCGTGTGTTCTTCCGCCGTCTCCAACCGCCCAGGAAGCGAAAGCCCAGACTGCAACCGGACGTGTCTTTGAAGACACCAACAAAAACCGCAAGCTCGACGCCGGCGAAACCGGCCTGGCGGGAGTTCGCGTTTCTAACGGGAAGCAGATCACCAAAACGGACAAGGACGGGCGCTACGAACTGCCCGTCGACGACGACACCGTCATCTTTGTGATCAAGCCTCGCGGCTATCGCTCACCGCTTAGC
Organism: Planctomycetaceae bacterium; assembly: GCA_045105495.1. Classification (GTDB taxonomy): domain Bacteria; phylum Planctomycetota; class Planctomycetia; order Planctomycetales; family Planctomycetaceae; genus CAYNWT01. The sequence goes on along the minus strand of JBGCDN010000165.1, from coordinate 145 downwards.
AAAAACATGCTGCCTCGGTTCTATTCCGTTCACAAACCGAACGGGTCGCCAAAGCTAAATTTCCCAGGCGTGAAACCAACAGGGCCGCTACCAGCTTCCGTCGACTTCCCCATGTACGCGCAAGAAGAACCGAAGCAGTTCGAAG
>JBGCDN010000164.1:0-3312 GCA_045105495.1 Planctomycetaceae bacterium | reverse complement strand
AGGCAATTCGTCCGTCAGATTCCACCAAAATCCGCGGAATCGATGCTGCATGACTTCACCAGTATTAGGAGGCCCCCAGATACGGTTAATCCGGCCTGCCCGTCCGTACGTACAGCGAAAGAACGCATCGAAGCCAGCAATATGATCCATGTGAAAGTGTGAAAACAACAGATGATCGTAAGCGCCTGACGAACTACAGGTAGTTTTTCTGCTGCCGTTCCAGCCGTCTTCTGTCTGCGATGTTCCAGCGGTGGGTTGGGTTGGCTTCGAGCCACGTGTCGGGCAGCAGGGTTTTGGGATCTGTTCCGCGGGGGATGCTGGTCAGGATGTCCTTCAGCCAGGCCCATGGTTCGACGTGGTTTGCTTTGCAGCTGGCGATCACGCTCATCAGGATGGCGGCTCGTTCGCCGGCTTTTCGGCTGCCGATGAAGAGCCAGTTCTTTCTTCCAATCGCGACGGGCTTTACGGCACGTTCGCTGATGTTGTTGTCGATGTTCAACTCGCCGTCTTCAACGTAGCGATTGAGCGCCGCCCACTGGTTGCGGGTGTAGGTGAAGGCTTTGCCGATCACGCTTTTGGGAAGTACGTTTGGTTCTTCGTCATCGAGCCAGGTTTGCAGATCGCGCAGAAGTGGAACGGCGTGTTCTTCGCGCAGCGACTGACGCGTTGCGGCATCGACGTCCTGCTTCGTTGCCGCGCGCTCGATTTCGTAGAGACGAGTAATCACTGCCAGTACGTGATGAGCGCGCAGCGGATCGTGTTCGACCGCTTTGTACCAGTAGCGGCGCGTGTGAGCCCAGCACGCGACCTCGATGACCGCGCCGCTGTCGTTGATGTTGGAACCGGAATAGATTCCGTCGTAGCCGCCGTAGGCATCGGCTTGTAAGAAACCCGTGAAGTTGGTGAGGAACGCGGCCGGACCAGCTCGCTTGCGAGAGTCGGTGAAGTCGTAAACGGAATACGGGTTCCGCCGATCGCCGATGTAGGCCCAGAACCGAGCCAGCCGGGTTCCGCCTGCGTCGGCGTCAATCAGCTTCACCTGTGTGTCGTCGGTGTGGATGATCCGCGAAGACAGCACGCGTTGTTTCATCAGTTCGTACAGCGGCCGAACACATTCGGCGACGCCGGCGAACCAGTCGTAGATTGTGCTGCGACGAATCTCAACACCGTGCCGCGAGAAGATGTCTTCCAGTCGATAACCCGGCAGGTGATCACCGAACTTGCCGACGACCATCGCGGCCAGCAGACCCGGCGCGGCGAGCCCTTTTTCAATCGGCTGCGGTGGTTTGGGAGCCGTGACCAGCGTCGCTTCATCGTGCTTTTGCGGGCACGCGTAGACCGCTCGTTTGTGGACGAGCACCTTCATGACGCTCGGCACGTAGTCGAGTTGCTCGCTGATTTCCCAGCGGATGAACGGCATGACTTCGCCGTCGTGCGGGCACAGCCGCTGGTCTTCGGGACGCGTGTATTCGATCTCTTCGCGAGGCAGGCCATCGGGAATGAGACGTCGCCCGCGTTTGCGTTTCTTCTTCTTTTCCTTCTTTCCCGACGCTGGTTCCTCATCGCCCTGAGCCAGCTGTTCTTCGATGAACGATTCGAGTTCGCCAATGTCGAACAGCATCAACTGGCTCGGGTCGATGCGTTCTCGCTGCTTGCCACGCAGAGCCTTGAGCAGTTCCTGAATCTTCAGTTCGAACTGATCGAGCTTGCGTTTCTGCTTGTCGATCGTCGCGGCGAGTTCGGTCGATTGCTGCTCGGCGACGGCGGTGCGCTGGCGTTCGGCTTCGATCAGTGACTGTGCTTCCATCAGCAGTCGCTGCAGTTCTTCAACGCTCGTTGGAAGGTCATCCTGACTCATACTTTCTTAACACCGCAGACGCAAAAAGTGTTCGACACATTTCACGAAAAACATCATCGCGGTTTCGTTGGCCGGACGAACCGCTTGCGTCGATGCACACTTCGCAGATCGATCCCACCGAGCAACAGCGACAACTCCTCCGAGGTGATCTCTGCCGCAGATGACTCGTCGTTTTGATCGGACTTTCGTTCTCGCAAATCTGTCGGGAATTGCCACGTGCCTCTCTCGAGTCGCTTGTACCAGATCGCCAGGCCGTCGCGATCCCAGTACAGAATCTTCAGCCGATCTCGGTTCCGATTACGAAACAGAAACAGATGACCGCTCAGCGGATTCTGCTGCATCAGGTTCTCGGCCATCCCACTGAGCCCATCGAAACTCCGCCGCATATCGGCCGGTTCCGTGCAGACGAAAACGCGAACACTGCCTGTGACCGTCAGCATGTCGGACCACCTTCGTTTGAGCCGCCACGGGGACTGTCAAACGATCGGCCACGATCCGCATCCAGCAACACGTTCAGCACACAGCGAATCGCAGCTGCATCAGACGGAAGCCGAACCGTCGCCCCGCACGGCAGATCAATCTCAGTTCGCTCCGACGCAACAACAGTCAACGGCACAAACGCCGAACCCTGACGGCCTGTGACAGCCCGACGGTTCGAGATTGCCTGCGAATCCTCAAGCGACTCGCCCTCCGCCAGCAGCCTCGCCCGCCACCGATAGAACGAATTCTCTCTGATCCCAACCGACTCACAGAACGCCAAGATCGTCAATCCCGACGACCGCTGCTCCACAACCCACGACAACCACTGATCACGCGAATGACGAACACCACCCATGAGTACCTCCAGAAAACCTGAAGGCTAAACCACCCGTCAACATGCACTTCTACGGGCGCTTACCTACAACTTGCACAGAAAAATCTGTCAAAACACTACCCGCCATCTCACTGGGCTGCATGGACTGTTTCCGGACCGGACTCATAGCGTCTCGATCGTCGGTCCAAATCCCTTCTGATCGTAAGCCCCGTGCGACCCGACCCAAGTTGCCAAGCTCATCTCTTTGTGGCGTCAGTACGGACTACTCTGGTGGATGTACTCTCGACGTAAGCGCACCAAACGCAGCTTTGATGTGGTCAGGAAGTAGCGGCCAAGCCTCAATCAACTGCCTGAGTTCACTGTCAATTCGCGACATATCAAGCCAAGCTGTGTCGAAGTCGTGCAGCGCATTTGCAGCGCGTGCCCGGTTGCCATCGCTAACTTGATGCTCAGCAACTAGTTGCGACTCGGCGGATGCAGGTTCGATTCCCGCCGCCTCCATGCCGCAACCACTTGATAGTCAAGCGGTTGCGGTTTTTGCACTTCCTGTGAAAGCGATTGCGAAGCGGACAGGTTGCTCAACCGGTCAACCATAGTCTCTTCATTGCACCGCTCTTGGATATCTCGTGGAGTCGTGGCC
>JBGCDN010000163.1:0-2622 GCA_045105495.1 Planctomycetaceae bacterium | reverse complement strand
GCAAGTCAGCCAGCTTCAGGACGTAGCGGAAGATGAGTTCACCCTCTCGCCCCGCATCACAGGCGTTCACAACAGTGGTCACGCCCTTTTTCTTCAGCAGTCGGACCAGCAGCTTGTATCGCGATTCGTTTCGCTCGATGGGCTGAAGCTCGAATTCCTCGGGAATTACTGGCAGATGTTTCATGCTCCAAGGCAATTTCTTGCCTTCCGAGGTCAGCGGCATCTTCAATTCGACGAGGTGGCCGACGGCGGACGAGATGAATCCGTTGTCATTCTCGAAGTAATCCTTCTTCCGTGTGAACTTGCCAAACTCCGGCAGTTTCCCCAGAACGCGGGCCAAGTCAGTCGCCACACTGGGCTTTTCCGCGATGATTAGGGTCTTCGACATGCCGTCCCGGGCTCTCTGGTTTCTGTACTGCGAACAATCTTGGGCTGAGAGATGAACCGATGCTGCCGCCAATTGCAACAGAAGCACCGTTGATCTTGCTCGTATCACGTGCCCGGCTAAAATGCCACGCTTTGACTGTAAAGCCGGTTCACGAAAGAAGTAGCGAAACGGCAAGCTCGGGTAATTTGCAAACGAGCACAGTTTGGTAACCGTAAGCAAGTTCACCCATTGTCGCCGCTCGGCGACCACTTGTTCGGTCACCAACAATAAGCGGAATTGGATAAACACCGATTCCATCGCTGTCAAGCGACGTGAGATTCACTAGCCGGTGGCCTCACGTTCCAAAAGGATGACTCATGGCATCACCATTTTCGATTTTCCGTAAGCACCAGAAGTCTCTGATGGTCGTGCTGGTCATCGGCTCGATGATCGCATTTACGGGCGAAAGTTTGTTCACAGCAGACGGTCCGGCAGGCACTTTGCTTGGTCTCTTGCTCGGGCTCGGGCTGGCTCTCGTAGCCGGATTTCAGTTCGGACGTCCGATGGAATACGCCATTGGTGGAGCGATCATCGGTGCAGGGCTCGGCTACGCCGCTCCAAAGTTCATCGGCCCGCCAGGGATCCAGTCGGAACTTGGCGTTTTCGACGAGCAGCGAATGAGCGACCTGATTGCCAAGCGAACAGCCGCGAATAGTTTCGTTGGTGAACTCAGGCGCCGAGCTGTTGGATTCGACATCGGCGGCCCGCCGTTTACGCTCGTGGATCAGAATATCCAACTCGACACGATAATGGGCGAGGTCTTGAGAGCAGAAGCGGACGAGATGGGTATCTACATCGACGACGACGCTGTCAACGAGTTCATCAACAAGGAAACGATGGAACGCCTTAAACCGGATGACTTTGTTGAGGTGCGAAATCGTGTGACCATCAACAACATGCCGGTGAGCGAAAAGGACCTTTACAACCTGCTTCGCGATGAGATCAAAGCCAAACTTGCTCTTCAGGCACTTGCCCCATTCGGTGATCGAGATGCAGTGACGCCGGACAAGTACTGGGATCTTTACCAGCGAATGAACACGCGGCAGCAGTTGGTGTTCGCTCCCGTCCCTGTGGATAGCTTCCTCGATACAGTCGGAGAGCCCAGCGATACCGAACTGCAGACCATGTTTGATGAGTATCGTGACAAGTTCCCGAACCTCGAACCAGGTTCTCCTGGATTCTACCAGCCAGCACGTATGAAGCTGGCATATGTTGAGGCCGACTATGCGACTGTGGCTGCGACCGTCGCAGAACCAACCGACGCAGAGGTCAAGCAGTACTACGAGGACAACAAAGAGCAGTTCAAGGAAGAAGCGATCCCGGAGAGTCCGGATGAACCGATGGACGATCTGAAGACTCTGGACGAACTCGAAAAGGAAATTGAAGCCGAAGAAGCCGCTGCTGGCGACAAGCCAGCAGAGAGCAAGGAGAACGCTGACGAATCTGACGCTGAAGATGAGAAAAAGGAAGAAGGCGACGGCGGTTGCGATCCGTGGCAGGAAGAATCGAGCCAAGGAGAAGACGCCAAGCCTGCCGTAAACACGGCTCCTGCACCTGCCGCACTTCCTGCCCCATCGCTCAGTGTGCCACAAGCTGCTGACGATGAGCCAGCGGGAGCAGACCCGTTTAAAGAGCAGATACCGACTTACATGCCACTGGATGCCGAGTTGCAAGAACAGATTCGTGGCACCATCAAGCGAAACAAGACCAACGAAGAGATTCAACGTCTCATCGAAGCGGGGCTCGTAGAAATGAAACGCCTCGCCAACCTTCGCGATGAAAAAGAACGAGCCAGTCTGGACGACGAGGATGTTGACCTGACACCGTTCGATGTACAGCTTTGCAAAGATCTGAAGAAATTCGCCGACGAAAACGGGCTTTCATACGCCGAAACGCCACTAGCAACTGGCCGCGAGTTGCTGGATCGGCAAGAGTTCCCAATCGGATCCGCCATCCCACCGGGGTCTGAATTTTCACGTCAGCAGCCACTGAATGTTGTGCAAACTCTGTTCGGTGCCGGTAGCGCTCCGGTGTTTGTTCCTGCACGAGCTCAACTGGCGGCCTTCGACTTCGATGGCACGGTCAATCAGTTTGCTTACTGGGCCATTGGTCAGGTTCCTGCCCACGAGCCAAAGGGGCTTGATGAAGCGGGAATCCGCGAGCAGGTAGTTAAAGCATGGAAACGTGAGCAAGCT
>JBGCDN010000162.1:0-2624 GCA_045105495.1 Planctomycetaceae bacterium | reverse complement strand
GACTGCTGAGGTCACGATTCTTCGGCCCAATCTTGAGAGACTGGCAGGAACGCAAAGGCATTAGACGTCACGTCAAAGTGAAAGCGATCGTTCTTGTCGGTGTGGCTTTGACCGGAACCATCACACTGACCAACGCTCCCGTGTTCGCGAAATGGCTTGTCGCAGGACTTGGCCTAATTGGCGTCATTGTTGTTGTCCGACTACCAGAAGTTGATTGAACAGCAGTCGTCAAACGCCGTAGCGTTCTTCCCAAATTTCTGCCACGACATCCGCGACAAGCATGTCGTCAGCTCGCTGGTTCGCCCACGCCCGAACCGCTTCCCGCTTCGCAACCTCGGTACATAGTAGCTCTGGCCGCGGCTTAATCCCGACACGAAACAGGTCGAGCCGATCGGCATCAAAGCAGGCCTGAACCGTCAAATCATCCGCCGTCTGCTCGTCTGTGTGGTCACGACACGCGATGTAAAGCAGCTGAAATTCTTCGTCTGTCACCTCGAAGAATTCACCACGCAGCATCTCCGCAAACTTCGCCCCGCGTTCTCCATGCCCCGGATCCTGACTGTCATTGAACCGCCGCGAATCATGAAAGAACGCGAACAATTGAACGACCTTCAAATTGGCTCCAACCTCTTCGGCAATCCGCACTCCGTTATCGTACACACGCCCCCAATGCAGCAGCCCATGGATACCGTTGCCTTCGACAACCTGCTGTCGAAGCACTTCTTCAATGATGGGACGCAGCTCAATCATGGTCGAATGGTCACAGAGCGGACGAAGGACAACGGAGGAAGGAGAAAGAACAGTCCCCTTACCCCGCGAGCAACTCAATTTGCCCTAAAAGCATGTTGCGAGGAGAGGGTGCGGACATTTGTCATTTGCTGTTTATCAATTCTCATTTGTCGTCCTGACGTCCCGCCGCAAAGTTCTTCTCGTGAAACTTCATGATCTCAATCCCTCGCTTCTCGTAGATCTTCTGCGCACTGTGAGGTGCGTCTTCAACGATCAGCTTCTTGTATGGAATTTTCAATTCGTCCAGGAACTTCATGTATGCAAGGTTGTTCTGGTAGTTGAACCCCTTGGTTCCAACGTGAACCAAAATCGGAAGCGGCTCAACCTTTGACTTCGACTTTGCGTATGCCCGAGCCAAGTCGTACGTATTGTCGCTTGGTTGGAAAATCAGCTTGTCACTCTCGCGACCGTTCTCCTCAGAAATTCGCTTTTCTGTCGCATGCCCTGCTCCGCCGGGAGCCGCTGAACCAAACAAATTCGGATAGCGAAACATCAATCGCGTTGTCCCACGACCACCTTGCGAGAATCCCTCGATTCCACGACCGGTTCGATTCGCAATCGTGCGATAGATCTTGTCGATGTGCGGAATCAGTTCCTTCACAAACACATCGGCGCCCATGCCGTTCTTTCGATTCGGCATGTTGTAGTGACTCACCGGACCACCGTTGACGAACACGTAAATCATCGGAGCCACCTTGCCCGAATCGATGATTGGACGAATGTGTTTCACCAATGCGAGACTCTTCTTCTCACTACCGGGACGACCACCGTGCAGGTAGTAGACCACTGGAAACCGCGTCTTGGGCTGCTTCTCGTACGCCTTCGGCAGATAGATGCAGTAGCCAACGTCCAGCCTCATCGACGGGCTTTTGAAGGTCTCGTGCTTCACTCCCGGCGGCAGCGCTTTGGGTTTGTTCACCCAGCTAAATGGCTGTGGCGGCTTCTTTTTCTTCTTTCGCTGCTGCTTCGTCTGAGCGTCCGCATTGAACGCCAGAGTCATCGCGAGGAAAAGAATCAAACTGCCTATTCTCATCACAACACCCCTAACAAGGACTCCGCCCGTGATCGCAGGTCCGGACCTGAAAAGCCCTGCGACTTTACGCCGCATTACAGCCAGCTTAGATCCAGAGACGCTCTGACGAAACCGCCTTTCCTTCCTCAGCGGTTCCAGCGAAAATAGCCAGAATGCGGGCCCACACCGAAATTGTCTGCCTCGACCGACGATATCGAACATTGAACCGGACGCTCAGAGACCTAAAAACCACCTATGTCCGGACCAACTGCCGCCAACACCGATGACGATCGACGATCCCTTGTCGAATCGATGCTGCTTCGCACAAGCCGCACCTTCGCTCTGAACATTCCGCTGCTGCCCGATGCGTTGCGAATGCAGGTGGGCATCGCGTACCTGCTATTCCGGATTGCCGATTCGATTGAAGACGGCATCCCATCAAGTCGAGCTGAAAAGCGTCGCCTGTTCGACATGTTCATCGACGCCATGCGAACTGGAGAAGCGGCCGCTTTCTGCGAACAAGCGAAACTCACGCCACCGCACGAAAGCGACGACTGCTGCGAAGTCGTCCAAAACACTCCAATGCTTCTCGATGAGCTAGCCCACGACACCAAGGTCAGTGAGATCGTTTGTGCTCATGTCATCAAGAGTGCCGAAGGGATGCGGCGGTTCTCGATGGCCGGCGGGCAACACGGCAACGTCCGATTGAAATCCCGAGCCGAACTGCATGACTATTGCTACGTTGTTGCGGGCATCTTCGGCGAGATGTTGAAGGAACTTTTGCGGGACCACGACCAGCAACTCGAATCGGCTCGCGAAGAAC
>JBGCDN010000161.1:0-3071 GCA_045105495.1 Planctomycetaceae bacterium | reverse complement strand
CACACAACCTGGCCCGCGCGATCGTGCAATGTTGAAGCCATCCGATTGTTGGCTCGAAAGGTTCCGGAACTGAAAACCGAACCGGAAGCGATGCTGGTCAAGAACGTCTCTCCCTCGTTGAAGAGACGTCAAGTGACAGTGAAGCCGAACCCGGCGCCTGAGAGAAGACGCGTTGTGGTCGGATCGCCTCCGTAAGCCGGGACTCGTCAACACTGGACTAAGCCGAACCGCACTGACTGAAACCAGCTGCCTCTCCGCCCCTGATTTTACATCAGGGGTTTAGTGGCTCTTGCACTACTGTAGTGACATTTCTTCTCCGTCAGACGCCAACTTCGTAGTCGACGAGGCAACTGAAAGTTCCCCTATTGCCGGACGGTCATTAGATATCGCAGCAGATCCGCCATTTGCTGTTTCGAAATATCCTTCTCCAAACCTTCTGGCATGAGCGATAAACCTGTGCTGCGAATCTCTTCGATCTCATCGCGCGGAACCGTCACATTCACCTTCTCACCGTCGCGCAGAGTAATTCCGGATGCGGTCTCGCTCGCGATCATGCCGCTGACGGTTCGACCGTCCTCTGTCAGAACCGCATAGCTAATGTACTGCGGATTGACCTCGCGATTCGGATCCAGAATGTTCATCAGCACGGCATCGATGCCCCGGTTTCGAATGGCTGCCAGCCCCGGACCAATCTGCTCTCCAACGCCTTCCAGCCGATGACACTTCGAGCAGTTCTTTCGGAACACCGGGCGACCGTTCGCAGCGTCGCCTCTCAATTTCAGAACGGCTTGCCAGCCTGCGACGATCTTTGACCTTGGTGTCGATTTGGTCTCTGCAGCCAATTGGGTCGCCATCTGACGAACCTCCTTCGATCGACTTCCTTGCAAAGCACGCAGTTGGGCGGAAGTAACCGCATGCTTTGGCAATCGCTTGTCGGTTACAGCAACCAGCAAAGTTTCTGACCAATTCTCTCGGCTAACCAGCGTTCTAGTAATTGCTTGCTGAACCGCTGGCGTCAGCCGCTTGTAGACTTCACTGAGTTGCGTGGCGATTCGGTGCGAACGCAGTTGGCCGAGAGATTCAAGTGCCGCTAGCTGCAACGCCTGTGGCTGCGACGGTTGGACGACTGCCAGTAGTTCATCGGCACTTCTGCCTCTGTCTGGATGTAGCAAGACTTGTCTGGACGCTGCTAGCCGACTGGTGAGCGTCTCATCCTTGCTCGCAAGTATTTTGGCCGCCCGTTCTGCAAATCGAGTCAGCCCTTGCGTCAATTGTTTGTTGGGATTCCTCGCAGCAACACGAGAGACCGGTTCTAACAACCGCGAGGCGAGAACCTGTTCCTTAGCCGGAAGTTGTAGCGCGCGATCTAACACTTTTTCGGCGGCATCCTCGGTGGATGCCAGCCCCGCCAACATCGACAGCGCGTCTATCCCCGATGAACTGTGACGAAATGGACTGTCTTGCATCAACTCGCGTAACACTTCGAAAGCGCGGCCAGTGGATGACGCGACACAGGCGAAACGGACAATTTCGTTGCTCGCATCACGCTTGAGAATCTTTGCGACTACTGACACGAGGCTGTCTTCAAGCTTGTGGGCCGAAAACGCGACCTGAGTCCTCACGTGCAAGTCGGGGTCATCGGCCAGCGATGTCACAGCGTTGCGAACATGTGCCCAGCGGCTCATTCGCGACTCGGCAAGCCGCACTGCATGTTCACGGACGATTGCTGCTTCATCGGTCAGAGCAACCAACAGCGAGTCTTCGTCCAGCGACAAGCGCACGTTATCCAACGCTCGCAACGCGCTCAGTCGTCCGAGTGTTGTGCCGGTGCGAACCAGTTTGCGGAGTGGCTCAACGGACTGCTCACTTTGCTTTTCAAACAAAACACGCGCGGCGGTCTCACGGTCCCAGGCATTCGGGCTGCCCAACAGGGCAACCAACCTCGAAGGGGTCATTGCACCCGGGTGGCGTGGTCGTTTCTGTTTTGTCCTCTTTGAGACGATTCGATAGATCCGGCCACGATCGCGACCGCTGGTCAAATCCAGATGACGTTTAATTTGCGGCGGTAGGCTCTTTGGATGTTCAATCGTTTCGCGATACATATCCAGTACGTACAGATTGCCATCCGGCCCGTTGAGAAATTGTGATGGCCGGAACCAGTTGTCCGTGGATGCGATGAATTCAACACCCTCCTTGGCGCGGTTGGCGCGGAAACCGAGTCCGTCTGGTTCGATTGTTTTTCGATGGACGATGTTGCTACCGACGTCACCAACGAACGCCTGGCCACGATATTCTTCCGGCCAATTGTGACCTCGATAAATCGTGGTGCCGGTTGCTCCTGTGAAGTAGCCCGCCGCTCGACCACCGCCTTCGACTGGCCCACCAACCAAGCCTGCTACACGCAATCGCGTTCGAACCTGTCGCCAGGGTTCTACCTGGCTTAGTCGGAACACTTCAGCCTGTGGGCCATCAACGGCGATACTGCGTCGCGATCGTGGAGCCACCACACTCGGCGCGCGAGCGGCGTAGCGATCTTCGTAGCAGACGAATTGAATGTGGTCGCTGTTTTGACAAACGAACTTGCGGAAATGGTCGTCGAAGCACATTCCATGCTGGCCACCACCACTTTCTGCTCGGACGCTCGGACGACGTGGTCGCGCGTACCTCAACCTCGTCTTCGCGGCCGTCACTTCGGCCCTGAGCTCTAACATTACCCGTTCCGCAATGTGCGTGGCTTCGTCCAGGTCGTCGCCGAAACGCATCCACACCTGGGTTCGTCTTTTCAACTCTTCGTTCCACTCTTTGTCGCCCCAATCCATACGCGGATTGAGATCAGCACGGTCCAGAACATGCCACACAATCCGTGGATCAAACGAGAAGTCGCGACCGCGTAGAACCAGCGCAGGCGCACCATCTCGGTCAGCACGTTTTAGCTCTGCACCAGACGAACTTGTGGCAACGTGGATCCGACCATCGAGCCCCCAACGCATGCTGTTTGCCAATCCCTGCACGTTGGTGTGTTTGAGACCGGTCAGCACAATCGGGTAGCTACCGTCTACTCGTCTATCCGC
>JBGCDN010000160.1:0-3214 GCA_045105495.1 Planctomycetaceae bacterium | reverse complement strand
TAAGCCGCACCAATGGAATCGGCGGGGAATGGTTCTGCCTGACTAAGCGGAGCCTGCTTCCAGCCCTTGATGTTGTTTGGTCTCATATCCAACGTCAGCGTGCTGTCGGCAGAACCTTCGACCTGGCGGCGAACAACAACCCTGGTTGTCGATCCCGCCTTTGAGGCGAGGTAATCCGGAAGCTGCAATGGATCGATTTGAGTTCCCAGCTCCTGACCATCTACTTTGGTGATGACATCACCGATTTTCAGGCCAGCGTCGTCTGCGGGCGAACCAGTTTGGATGGCTGCGACCGGACCAATTTCCATCGAAAACCCGAGCGAGCGAAACGCCATGGGTTCCACCATGGTCGTGACTGTCTCGCCGGATTTGCCGTCTTCCCCAAGTCGTTTCAGAGAGAACTCGACCGGCTTGTTGCGGTTGTCGCTTAGCACCTTCTTAATCTGAACGAAGTCCTCGGTTGTCTCGCCGTTGAGAGCGACAATCGTGTCGCCGGGCAAGAACGGAGGATCAGCCTTAGCGGCGGGGAAGCCAGGCCTTGTAACCGGATCTTCTTTATTCAGTGGCTGGATGACGTGTGTATTTGAGATTGGGAAGATGCCGATTTGTCTGACATTGCCCGCGTCCGGAGTCAGCGTCTTTTGAAACTCGGTTCCATCCGGATGAACGCCCTTCACTTTGATGGGGCCTTCGGTGAGAGCGACCTCCATGGAGATGTCAGAGAACGTCGCCATCTCTTCGCCGTTGATGTGGGTAATTCGGTCACCCAGCTTCAAGCCTTCGGTCCACGCGGGAGAACCAACAGCCACACTACCGACGGTCGCCGGAGCATCCTGGACACCCAGTCCGTAAGCGCCCATGTAGAACATTGCGGCGGTGATGATGTTCATAATCACGCCCGCCGAAATGATGGCCATGCGCTGCCAGACTTTCTTGGCTGAATACGAACGTGGATTCTCGGCGATGTCTTCGTTCGCCATTTGAGAAGCATCCATGTCGTCTTGCCCGAGCATCTTGACGTAGCCGCCAAAAGGAATCGCAGACAACGCGTACTCGGTCTCGCCCTTTTGTCGGCTCCACAGAATCGGACCGAACCCGATGCTGAAGCGTTCGACATGAACGTCGCACCATTTCGCAACGGCAAAGTGCCCAAGCTCGTGAAAGAAGATCACCAGTCCCAGGCCAAGCACCATGCTCAGCGCGCTCCAGACTTTGCTGAGGACTGCGGCGAAATCGAAGGCCAGTAGTAAATCAACGGCTAGTGTTTCCACGACCGTGTCTCCTCGCGAGCCCACTTGTCTAGTCTCATGAGACCGTCCAGTGTTGGGTTCGCGTCGTAATTATGTTGGTTCAGGATATCCCGACACGCGCGAGCGATATCGGTAAAGCGAAGCTGTGAATTGAGGAACCGTTCGACGGCAATCTCGTTCGCCGCGTTCAAAACAACTCCCGCAGTACCACCGCGAGCGGCGACTTCGAACCCAAGTTCGAGCGCCGGAAATCGTTCGAGATCCGGTGGTTCCAATTCCAGCGTCATTGCCTGTGTCCAATCGATTCGCGGACACACGGCTTCTGTGCGTTCAGGATAGGTTAAAGCGTATTGTATGGGCAGGCGCATATCGGGTGGTGACATCTGAGCGATGACGGAACCGTCGTCGAATTCCACAAATGAGTGCAAAATCGACTGCGGATGCACCACAACCTCAATCTGGTCGGCCTCAATTCCGAACAGCCAACGCGCCTCGATGATTTCGAGCGCCTTATTCATCATGGTCGCTGAATCGATGGAAATCTTAGGCCACATTTCCCATGTCGGGTGAGCCAAAGCCGTTCTTGGCGTGACAGATTCCATGTCCGCGGCAGAACTTTGACGGAACGGACCACCGCTGGCCGTTAGCACCACCCGCTTGACCGCCGATCGTGGACCAGACTGCATCGCCTGGAACACTGCGCTGTGTTCGCTATCGACGGGAATTAGCTCGGCACCTCGCTCGCGAGCGAGATCCATGATCAACGGGCCAGCAACAACCAATGTCTCTTTGTTGGCGATCGCGACACGTTTGCCGCATTCGACCGCAGCCCAGGTTCCTCTCAGGCCGGCAGCACCCACAATGGCTGAAACTACGGTGTCGACGTCATCCAGAGCCGCAATGGCTTCGACCTCGTCGCTGCCAAAACGCAGTTCGGTTTTGTCGTGAAAGCAGCTCTGATCCACTGATTCTGCGAGAGAAGAATTCGCCAGGGCCGCTCGTCGAGGCTGAAAAGCCTGCGTTTGTTCAGCCAATTCCTTCCAACTAGAACCGGCGGCGACAGCGACCAACTGCATCGAATTGGCGTGCTGCCGGATGACATCAAGGCAGCTCGTTCCGATTGAACCGGTTGAACCGAGAACCGCTATACGCTTCATATTGGTCTGCGTCGGTCTGTGGTCGTGCTCACATTCGAGAACGAACCGGCAAGAGTCGGTGAATGATGTCTATTCGTAAGTGGTTATACAGCCACTAATTGCATCAGCAATCCCGTATTTTAGAACGACCGATCGGACCGGACAAGGTTTGTCTTCGCTGCGATCCGAGCGCAGTTGACCCTCTTGCATACCGGACGTAGAGTCACCTACTAAGTTTCCGGAAGCGTGCGAGCCGGGTTCGTAGCTGACTAAGCCGAACCAAATCAGCCGTTTCCCTGCATCAATCGGATCCGCTGGTCATGGCGAACGAACCCTCACGCAAAGATTCCAGTCGCAATAACGCGCCGAAACAGGACAAGCCGCAAACGAGCAATGTCGGCTGGTACCTGCTGGTCGCAGTTGTGCTTTTGTTTGTCGTGCTGGCCGTCGCGGGTAACGAAGCCGGAAGCCGCGAAGAGGTCAAGCTGAGCGACTTCATTACAGGGCTCCGCAGTGGAACATACGGCCCACAAAACGCACACGAAGTCACGTTTACTCAGACCGGTCTGAACTTCCAAAGTCGGTCTAACGAACAGCTGCGCGAAGAGAAGACGCTTGAGGTCGATCGTTTCGTCGTTCCTCTCGTTGGAATCGACGATCAGACCAAGAACAAGCTGACAGACCTGCTGGATGAGAAAGATGTCACCTACGCCGGTGGCAAGGTGCAATCGGACTGGTTGTCGATCATCTACTTTCTAATCATTCCGGTTCTGTTCCTGATCTTCTTTATCTACCTGCTACGTCGGATGGGTGGAGCCGGTTCGGCCA
>JBGCDN010000159.1:0-7627 GCA_045105495.1 Planctomycetaceae bacterium | reverse complement strand
TATCTCGGCCATGGCGTCGGCGGATGGTTCAGAGTCGAGGTTCAGAATCGCAACGGAATCCTCACCAGAACGTCCAAGTGCCATGTTGCCGATGTTCACACCGTGTTCGCCCATCTTGGTTCCGATGTAACCAACCAATCCGGGTGTATCTCGGTGGCGGAAGATTAGCAGCAACAAAACAAGGTAGGCTTCAAGGTTGAACCCGTCCAACTTCACCAGTCGCAGGAACTGTTTGCCGAACAGGGTTCCGGCGGCATGATGTTCGCCCGATGCCGTGGTCACCGTTGCAGCAATCATGCTGGCGAAGTTCTCTGGTTCTGCAGACGTCGATTCTTCAATCGCTATCCCGCGATCCGTCGCCACGCTCTGTGCGTTCACAATATTGACGGAGTCATCCAGTGCGTTTTCTAACAAACCGGCCGTGAAGGCGGACGTCAACAGCTTCGTCTTCTTACCCGCAACCTCGCCCCGGTAAACCAAACGTGCGCCGGTTACGGGGTGATTGTCGAGTTGTTGAGAAAGCAACAACCCAAGCCGATAGCTTAGGTCCAGATAGTGCCGTACATCTGCCATCTCCGTCGCTGAGATCGGAGCCATGTTCACGGCACAGCGAATCTCGTTTCGCAGCAGGAACCCGGAGATCAGTTCAGCGGCTTCAACAGCCACAAGCTCCTGAGCTTCCTCAGTGGACGCGCCAAGGTGAGGCGTCAGCAAGACGCCTGGAAGATCCACCAATCGGGAACCTTCTGGCGGTTCTGTAACGAACACATCCAGTGCGGCTCCACCAACGTGTCCCGATTCAACCGCGTCCGCCAGTGCATCTTCGTTGATGATGCCACCGCGGGCACAGTTCACCAATCGAACACCCTTCTTCATCTTCGAAAGACGTTCCGCGTTAATCAGATCGCGGGTCTCGTCCGTCAATGGAGTGTGCACAGTGATGTAGTCGCACAATGGCACGATCTCATCTACCGTCTTGTAGAGTTCAATACCAAGTTCCGCCGCACGTTGTTCGGTCATGAATGGATCGAAGCCGACAACTCGCATCTCAAGTGCTTGAGCACGAGACGCGACGGAAAGACCAATTCTTCCCAGACCGATCACGGCCAGCGTCTTGCCGGCCAGCTGCGTACCGGTGAACTTCTTCCGATCCCATCGGCCTGCGTTCATGCTGGCTGCAGCCGGTGCAATGTTGCGAGACAGAGCCATCATCATGGCGATGGTGTGTTCCGCCGTGCTGGTCGTGTTACCAGCCGGCGTGTTCATCACGACAATGCCTCCGCGCGTCGCTGCCGGCAGATCAATGTTGTCTACGCCAACACCCGCGCGGACCACCACTTTCAGTCGTTCCTGCCCCGCCAGTACCTCAGGCGTGAGCTTTGTTCCACTTCGAACAATAATTCCATCTGCTTCACCAAGCGCCGCCTTCACCTCTTCAGGCGTCAAGCCGCTGCGCACGTCGGCTTCCACTCCGTCAATGCCTTTCAAGGCATCTAATCCGGCTGGAGAAAGATTGTCGGTAATTAGAATTCGGAACGGAGATGTCATTTGGATTAATACTGTGGTTCGTGTTGTAGTTTTGCGTCTTGCCGAACGCGTTGATTGGGTAATCGGGAAGACATGGCCTCTGTGGACAGCCTTATCCTCCTAACCAGCGGAACTAACTGTCCAGACTTGCTCGGTGGTCTCCCGGGCCTGTTACTTATCGTCAAAACAAGATTGATGGACAGTTTCGCGACTGCACTGCAAATCCGCAAACGCCCGTTTCTTAGTGCGATTCACCGGCTACGGGCACTTGGTTTTGCTTGTCAAAGCCACCGCAATGTCAAGTTATCCGAACTGTGCCGATTGGGCCGATTCACAACCACTGATGCAGTTTGACCCCTTGCAAAACCCAACTTATAGTCGAGTCATGCATGCGTTCCGAACGTGTCGGACGTGCATTCGAGTTTGAGAGGGCTCGATGTTTCATGGATGGACAAACTTTTCAGCGGAGGAATCCAACATTAAGGGCAGACGTTGCGGCATCGATCGCGACGTGAGGGGAACAAAATGACAAGCCATGGAATCAGGCAGTTCGGGCTGATGGCCTTGATCGCCCTGAGCACCGTTAGCGGTGCTCGAGCGAACGAGGTCACACTGACTGCAAAGACGGCGATAGAAGCCGTCGACCAGGGCAAGGCGTTCGAAACACGTGGAGATTGGATCAGAGCGATCCAGCACTACGACGCCGCTCTGGAGAAATGGAAGAAGAACCCGGAACTAACCTACGCCCAGCGACGATCGCGGGTGTGCTTCAGCATCGATCGGCGTTACACCGATCGCAGTTTCGAAACAACGCTGCTCGGACAGTCGGAACAGCGAGCGATCGCTATGTTCGAAGAGGTTCTATCGACCGTACGCGAATACTATGTTGACGGGAAGTTCCGAACGACATCGTTCATTGCTCACGGAACAGAAAGCCTGTATATGGCTCTCAGTCAGCAAACGAAGTTCCGCCCACGAAACGTGACGTACCAGGACGACGTGAAGATTCAGGCTTTTCGTCAGCGATTGCTGAACGACTACTGGAACAAACCAGTCCGTCACCAAATGGAAGCACGCGACGTGGTTCTGGAGATTGCCGAACTCGCCAATCGCGAACTCGGTATTCCTCGCACAGCAGTCATCATGGAATACACGTGTGGCGGCTGTAATTCGCTAGACGATTACAGCAACTTCCTGACACCGGATCGCCTTGACGAACTTTACGGAAACATTGACGGCGAATTCGTCGGCATCGGCATCGAGATGGAATCTCTTGAAGAACGCGGACAGCACCTTGTTAACGTTCTACCTGACAGCCCAGCTTCGCGAGGCGGACTACAACCAGACGACTTCATTGTCGAGATCGATGGCATTGATTGCCGCGACATGACAACAGATGAAGCAGCTCAGTTACTTAAAGGCAAACCAAACACAATTGTCCGACTGACAATTGAGACGCCAGCCAAAGAACTGCGAGTCGCTCGCCTGACTCGACGGCCCGTCATGGTCAAGAGTATTACTCGAGCGGAAATTGTCGACAGCGAACAAAAGGTCGGCTACATCCGCATGGAAGGATTCCAGAAGAGCACCACCAACGAGCTTGACAGAGCGTTAAGCAAGTTGGAAGCTCAGGGAATGCGAGCTCTGATTTGGGATCTTCGGGGCAACCCAGGTGGACTGCTGGATACAGCCGCTGGGGTTCTTGATCGGTTTGTTGACGGCGGAACATTGGTCTCTACTCGAGGCCGAACGCCAGACCAAAATCAGGTCTTCTCTGCAACCGGATTCCACACCCACAACGTGCCACTGGTTTTGCTTGTCGATGGCGACAGTGCCAGTGCCAGTGAGATCGTTGCTGGAGCGGTTCTGGAACATCGTCGAGGAACCATTGTCGGACGGAAGACATACGGCAAGTGGTCGGTTCAGAGCATTCTGCCGTTAAGCAACGGCACAGGTATGCGACTGACCACTGCAAAATTCTACTCACCAGAAGGAAGGAACCTGTCCAAGGTTGGTGTTCGACCACATGTCGCGGTAAAACGCACGGATGATCCAACCAAGCGACGAAGCTACTTCCGCAACGACGCCCGACTTCAGGACGACCCGGACATCTCCCGCGGTCTTCAGGAATTGTCAGCAAGGCTGTCGCAGCTACCGTAAACGAGTAACACCAGTACTCGAACGAATGAGTGTCACGTTTGCCAAGTGCGAACGTGGCACTTTTTTACGCGCCGTGGCGAAACGATCGCGGCAGTACGAAACTCACGAACAGGCTGTCCATTCCATTAGCCGCACGGCGTTAGCCTCCGGTTCTTCACCATCGGAACGCCAACTTCCGCGGTCAACTGTTCAAGTATTGAGACTCAATCACCGGAGCCCCAACTCATGACTCCTGATTGGGCACTATCCGGTAGTGGAACAAAGCCAACTGTTGCATGGACGACTGGCACGGAAAGCGAAATCGTCGCCACTGCCTATGCCAGAGAATCAAAGGTCGCGTTCCTCGCCGATCAGACCGGCAGCATCTATGCCATTGATCAGCACGGCGACATTGCCTCTGTCACGCGTGGCTTCCGAAACCTCGATCGACTCGCGTGGGCCGATGATGGAAGCTCTGGTGCGATTGTTTGTAATGGTGAGCAGGTCTCTCGACTTGATTCAAAGCTGAAATCGGTCTGGTCCGCGAACCTCCCTGGCGAAGTTCTCTCCATCGCGCTCGATCCGTTTGGGCACCACCTGGCAATATCGATGGCGACCTACAAGACGTTCGTCATGAACTGGCGAAACAAACGTGTCGCGCAGTTCGAGACGGTCAGGCCACTGCGGTACATGCAATTCAATCCGGCAGAACAGCAAATCATCGCCAGTGCAGATCAGGGTCACCTGTGCTGTCACGAGATCGGCGGCGACGAGATCTGGCGCGAACAAGTTTTCTCCAACGTCGGCGACCTTCGCATTACAGGCGACGCCAGTACCATTCTCGTCGCCGGCTACAACCACGGAGTTCAGCTCTACGATTCGGAAGGCGCGCATCGAGGTTCTTACATGGTGGAAGGAACCCCAAAGTTCGCCGACATCACTTTCACTCCGGAGAACGTCGCCGTGGCCACGATCGAAGGACATCTTTACTGGCTGGATTCGGACGGCGAGATGAAGTGGGCCACGGAAATCCCCGACGAGATTATTGGTCTCCATTGCGAACCACTCGGCAACGGCTTACTTGTCGCCACCAAAACCGGCGCGCTTCATAAGCTGGAATGGGGACGCTAAGAATCTGCGCCGCACTTCTGTACTTGGCCTTTTCCCTTGGCTTAACTGCTCAACTTTTGCGACACTAAGAACCCCACCCACCAAAGTGTCGCCACTGAGGTCCCGCCATTCGAGCCTGCTTCTTCATTTACATGGTTGCCTCCTGCCTGATGCCGTCAGGTGCTCGCGCCGACGAACCGGTTGACTACGTCACACAAATCAAGCCGCTGCTCAAAACCAAATGCTATTCCTGCCACAGCGCGATTAAGCAGGAAGCAGACCTGCGACTCGAAACGCGTCAGCTGATGCTCGACGGGGAAGTCATCGCTCCCGGCAGCCCGAGCGACAGCGAAATCCTCTCACGAATCACAGCGGGCAACGAGTCACGAATGCCGCCGCCAGAAGACGGCTCGGCTTTGAAACCGGACGAAATCAACCTTCTCCGCAACTGGATCAAACAAGGGGCTATGGCTCCCGACGAACCGACACCCGCAGCACCCACAGAGCATTGGGCGTTTAGAAAAATCGCCCGACCTGTCGTTCCGCAATCAAGTTACTCGAACCCGATCGATCGGTTCCTCGATACAAAACGGCGCGACCGCAATCTCGTTGTTCAATCAGCCGCTGAGCGGTCCATTCTCCTCAGAAGACTGTATCTCGATCTCATCGGGTTGCCGCCGACTCTGGAACAACTTCATGACGAACGGCCATGGATCGAAATCGTCGATAGCCTCCTGGAAAGTCCCCATCATGGTGAACGCTGGGGGCGGCACTGGATGGACGTCTGGCGGTATTCAGACTGGTACGGCCTGGGCAAGCAGCTTCGAAACAGCCAGAAGCACATGTGGCACTGGCGCGATTGGATTATTGAATCGCTGAACCAGGACAAAGGCTACGACCAAATGGTTCGGGAAATGCTGGCCGGTGACGAAATCGCCCCAACAAATCTCGACACGCTTCGCGCGACGGGGTTTCTCGCGAGGAACTACTATCTATTCAACCGGACCACATGGCTGGACAGCACCATTGAACACACGGGAAAGGCGTTTCTCGGCCTGACACTGAATTGTGCGAAGTGTCACGACCACAAGTACGACCCGATAACGCACGAAGACTACTACAGCTTTCGAGCGATCTTCGAACCGCACCAGATTCGGCTCGACCCAACGCCCGGCACAATCGACTTTGAAGCAAACGGGATCCCGAGAGCGTTCGACGATCACATCAATGCTCCCACATACCTGCACAAGCGCGGCGACTCCAGCCAGCCAGACAAGTCGCAGGGCATTACCGCCCGAATACCTTCGCTCTTTTCAGATCAGCAACCGCCGACACTTCCCGTCGACTTGCCGCCGTTCGCATTCGCCCCTTCGTCTCGCGACTACTTCCAGAATGCGCGACTCAGTAGCGTTCGCAGCGCAATTGAATCTGCGAGGGAGGAGCTAGTTGAAGCGAACGCCGCGCTCAACGGCTCGTCTCAACAAAAACCAAGCTCTTCGAACAAGCCGATCATCGACGAGAATTTCACTTCGCACAATCAGTCTGTGTGGCAACTGGTCGGTAAAGGCTGGAGCTTCGCAGACGGATCGCTGAACCAGACAATCGCGTCCCGCGACAACTCCTTTGTCCGCCTCAAACGACAGCTACCACGCGACTTTGAAGTTACCTGCCGATACAAGACAACGGGTGGCGCAACTTACAAATCTGTCACGTTTCGATTCGACGAGTCGCCGGACGGCAGCTTCAACAACTTCGTCTACACCAGCGCCCACGCGCCGGATCCGAAGGTTCAGATTGCATTCACAAGAAACGGTAAGAACAACTATCCCGCGGCTGGACGACATTCGAAACCCATCAACGTCAATCGATGGTACACACTGCGATTCGCTGTGCAGGGAAAGCTGGTCAATGTTTGGCTGGATGACGAATTCATCCTTGCCTACGAACTGCCCGAACGCCGCGATGGCACCTTCAGCGTTTCCGGGTTCGACGCCACCGTCACCATCGACAGTTTGGCCATCCATGAGTTGCCATCCAACCAAATCATGACAACGCTCGACGGCAAGAAGCGATCACGGAAACAAACAGAAGCACATCGCGCAAAAATGGCAACGGCGCAACTCGACGTCCAGCGAAAACAATTGGCCTACCTTCAAGCGGCGTTCGCGGCTGACATTGTTTCGACGGACGAGGAACGAAAGCCACTCGCGATCAAAGCAGCGCAAGCAGAAGCCCGCTTTCTTCTGGCTTCCGCTGCCTTCACTCTCCTGGAAACCACCGATGCCGCTCGCATCAAGCAAGCCAAAGCAGACCAGGCGAAGGCCAACTCGTTGCTGGCCAAACTCAAAACAAACAAACCCAGCTACACCTCAATCCGCGCGTCTCGAAAGGCACTTGAAACACCGGCTCACAAAGAGACCGACTATCCAGCGACATACTCGCGGATCAGTACTGGTCGTCGGACGGCGCTCGCAAAGTGGATCACGTCCTCTGACAATCCATTGACAGCGCGCGTCGCGGTGAACCACGTTTGGATGCGACATTTTGGTCAGCCGCTTGTCGAATCAGTCTTCGATTTCGGACTCCGAGCACCGCGGCCAGCTCATGCTGAGCTACTGGACTATCTCGCCGCGGAGTTCATGGCATCCGACTGGAGTTTCCGAAAACTACACCGGCTGATTGTGACATCTGACGCCTACCGCATGTCATCGTCAACGGCGAATGCTCCAACAGCCACCCTCACCACAGATCCGTCGAACCAGTTTTATTGGCGTATGAACGCACGACGGATGGAATCGCAGATTATCCGCGACAGCCTGCTACAGCTTTCCGGAAAACTCGACCCGACCAT
>JBGCDN010000158.1:0-3080 GCA_045105495.1 Planctomycetaceae bacterium | reverse complement strand
AAAGCTGGTGGTTACATCCAGATCGAAGTGCCAGAGCACGTTCAATCCTACAAAGAGTTCGAGATCGAAAAGGAATACCAAGAGGACTGGGATAAGTTCGACGTTTGGCGATACGTCTCCGACGTGAAAGAGCCAGTCATTCGTGCCTACTCGATGGCCAACTACCCGGGCGAGCAGGGCATCATCATGCTGAACGTGCGGATCGCTTCCCCGCATCCACGCGCCCCAGAAGGTACCCCTCCCGGAAAAGCATCGTCCTACATCTTCGGTCGCAAGCCCGGTGACGACGTAACGATATCGGGTCCGTACGGCGAGTTCTTTATCAAAGACACCGACGCAGAGATGGTCTACATCGGTGGTGGAGCAGGTATGGCTCCGCTCCGCAGTCACATCTACGAATTGTTCAAGCGACAAAAAACGAATCGTAAGGTCTCGTACTGGTACGGTGGCCGAAGCCTTCGCGAACTTTTCTATGTCGACGAATTCCAGGCAATCGAAAGAGATTTCCCCAACTTCTCGTTCAACATCGCGTTGTCCGATGCACTGCCGGAAGACAACTGGACGGGCTATACCGGATTTATTCACCAGGTCCTGCTGGAA
This sequence comes from Planctomycetaceae bacterium, assembly GCA_045105495.1. Classification (GTDB taxonomy): domain Bacteria; phylum Planctomycetota; class Planctomycetia; order Planctomycetales; family Planctomycetaceae; genus CAYNWT01. Next base: position 2,480 of record JBGCDN010000158.1, on the reverse strand, counting down.
AACTACTTGCGGAATCATCCGGCGCCGGAAGACATCGAATATTACATTTGTGGCCCGCCCATGATGAACGCGGCCGTCTTTAAAATGCTCGACGACTTGGGTGTCGAGCCAGAAAACATCGCCTACGACGACTTCGGCGGTTAAGGATCAATCGAAGTTGCTTTTCTCTCCGCGAGAGTTCACGTTCTATTGCAGAGTGAAAGGCGACGACGGGACACTTATTCCTTCAAGGGTCCTAAGCCGAAAAGCGAGTCGAACTAGGCGTCATGCATCAGTTTGAAACTGGTGTGCCTGGGGCTGGAAGATGCGACCTGCGATCCAACTAGCTATCGTTCTGGCGATTACGGTTATCTCCGGCTGCAACCGCGGACTGGACATCAATCACGTCGGCGGCACCAAGGTTGTCTTCCAACTTCAAATGCCGCTCGGTGCTTCTGAGGAGGAAGTTGCCCGCAGCATCGAACGCTGCCTCGACCCGGCTAAAGTCTTCGACATTGCAGCCAGTGTTTCTAAGGATTCGCTGACCATTGACTATCCACGACGCAATGAAGCGGACGTTCGCGTGGACCAACTGCATCGCGGACTAATGCTGGGATCCACACTTGAGGTTCGCAGCGTAGCGTTGACGACCGACACAAACATCGCGGCGGCCGTTGCCGCAACTGCTGCTGACTCCGACGAGGACACGTCAGAGATTAGATCCGAAGAGCAGGTGATTGCAGTCTGGCGTCCGATCGCCAGCGACGGCAAGGGAGCACTGCAAGTTCAGACGCTGCCCGCCAACTTCACGCGACAAAACAATGGCAAGACGGAGTTGCTGCTGCGCGTAACCGCTGCCGACGTTTCCAGCGTTCACCTCGACACAGCCAACAAGGTGTTCACCGAACAAGATCGGCCGGCCATCGGCTTGAGACTTAACGCCTCTGGCGCCGAGACCATGAAACGTCTATCCGAAGCCAATCAGGGACAACAACTTGCAATCGTGATTGGGCAACAGATCGTCGCCGCACCGCTGGTCATGTCGACGATGACTGATCGAGCTCAGATCACGGGCAACTTCACGGACGGTGAAACACAGACAATGGTAGAACAACTTCGATTGGGTTCATTGCCATTTCACGTCACCGACAAACCTCCGGTAGTTTCCGTCGTACATAAGAAGGCAGACTGAGATGCGACCTCAACCGTTGTTCTTAAAATCAGTTCTCTTCTGTCTGTGCTTTATCCTGGCCGTCTCGCTAGTGAAGCCAGCGAATGGCCAAGAGACAACAACTCAATTGAGTGGCCCAGTTTTTGGCACCACTTACAACATCTCATTCAAATCCGATTCCGTCGACGAAGCCGTTCTTGCACAAGCCATCGACGGGCGTCTCGCGGAAATCGATCTGCATATGTCGAACTGGCGGAACGACTCTGACGTTTCCAAGTTCAACGCGACCGAACCGAATATCTGGTTTAGCGTGTCGCAGGAAACAGCCAGCGTCGTTGCGAAAGCAAAATCCATCACCGACCAAAGTAACGGGATGTTTGACATCACGGTTGCGCCTTTGGTCCGTGCCTGGAATTTCGGTGCAGCAGCAAAGTCCAGCTTCAATCCGCCCACAGAAGAACAGATCAACGATACGTTGCAGCACGTTGGGTCACAGTATTTGGAAGTCAGACTCGCTCCACCCGCACTCAAAAAGACAGTCGCGGCGCTGGAGGTTGACCTGTCGGCAATCGCCAAAGGATACGCCGTCGACGCAATCAGCGAACTACTGACGGAACGTAGTGTCGATCATTTCATGGTCGAAATTGGTGGCGAAATTCGGGCAAGCGGCGCCAGTCTGCCCGGCGCCGGTTGGCGTATTGGCCTGGAGGCTCCCGAACGCAACGCCAGGAAAATCGATTCTGTCATCGCGTTACATGACGAAGCTCTGGCCACGTCAGGCGACTATCGAAATTTCTTCGAGTTCAACGGAGTCACCTACTCGCACACCATCGACCCGACAACCGGGATGTGCGTCGACCACGATCTGGCGTCGGTCTCCGTCATCGCGAACAGTTGCATGGAAGCGGATGCGTGGGCCACCGCGATCCTGGCGATGGGACCAGATGTCGGGTTCGAATGGGCGAAAGCCCAGAACATCAAAGCAATGTTGCTGCGACGTTCGACGACAGGACAACCGATTCGCGAATTGACGAAGGGCTTTCCTTCGCCAATCATTCAGATCACTAGCAAGAAGGACGGTACCATGAGCAACGAATTCTTTCAGCTGTTTCTCGTCACAGCCGCCGTTTTCGGCGTGGCGGTCTTGGCGATGTCAATCGGAACGATCGTGGCGAACCGACGATTGCAAGGCAGTTGCGGCGGCATGGCTGGCCTGAAGGACGAAGGCGGCAGTACCGTTTGTGATATGTGCACCCGACCGTCTGCTGAGTGCTCGGGAAACCCTGAAGCTGATCGCGCGGCGGCCGACAGTTCGCAGTCGTGAATGACT
>JBGCDN010000157.1:0-14775 GCA_045105495.1 Planctomycetaceae bacterium | reverse complement strand
CGTTTGAGGAACGGAATGGAATCGCGCCCGATGGCTTCAAATTGAAGTGCAGCTTTCGCAGCCTTTGCCGGATCCATCAGATCTTCTCGAAGCTGCTGCTGTCGAAGACGTGCGGCAACTTCGGATTCTTTGAACGAAATGTGTCTGACAACTTGTTTGTATCGCCATTCGTTGTCGCGGTATCTCGGGTGCAGCTTCAGTTCGATTTGCTGATCCGAAACACCCTTCGCTAACGCTTCGCGATTGCCGTACTTGTTGTAGTGGAAGAACCGCTTACTGATAGTGTCTGAGATTCGCTTGGCCATTCGGACGCTGCGATAGTCGTTCCGCAGAACGATTGTGAGATCCCGTTCAGCGAGTGAGCGTCCGCCGCCGAGAATGACACCACGTTTAAACTGTGCCACCTTCGCTTTGTCTTCTCCTTCGCCGCCCGTAATCAGAATCGGACCTTCGGCAAGGGCGTACTCTCGGCCTTCTTTGATCCCGCCAGCAGTGGCCTGTTGTTCGGTCAACGTGGTCTGCATCAGCCAACCGCCACGCAAACTAGTCGCATTGGAGTTTTGCGGGAGGCGGACCTCGATATCCATCTTCTGACCCTTGTGGGCCAGGGGCGGCAAGTAAGCTCGCACGATGACCAGGGCGGTAGACTGGCTTCGAAGAATCATCTCCGGATGCTTCACGCCACGCCGCGTCATCTCTTCACGCAATGCGGTTCGGGACACTGAAGGAGGCGGGTCGCCACCGGTTCGGTCCAGCCCTGTCACAAGGCCAACCGCCTGCAAAACAACAGGCGCGTTGCCGTGTACGCTCATGTATTCGCCGAGAAGTTTCGTGTTCACCTTGTTGGTGAAGTCAGGCTTCTTTGCAGAACGCGGCGGTTCCTTTTCGGGACTCTGTGATCGCAACAATGGGTTTTGACAACCCGGCATTGTGAACAGAACCACCAGCGTCAGAATTCGACAGAGCATACTAATTGACTCCTCATCCATGAGGATGCCGCCACAATCACGCCCGCGAACCGCGCGTGATCGAGGTGGGTAAGAACCGAAGTGAAGAGAGAGAATCTGAGATAGCTCGCTTCAGAGGTCGCCCAGCGTAAAGCTGCTCTGCGAAACCGGTCAATACGCTGCTGAGTGAGACTGGCCAAGTTTCGTTGCAGAGACAAAACTCGATTGTGGCGGATGGCTCGAACCGGCAGAAAGGTGGAGATTGCCGGATACGAGACGACCAACTTAGTTCAGCGAACCAGCAACAATTGCCGGTCCGCGCATGGAAAAGGCTGACGGGGAAATCCGTCAGCCTTTCCTGTCTCTTAGATTATCTGGTTCAGACTTACGCCTTGAAGACGTTGGTCTTACCCGGAATTGGAACTGCGTAGGTCATGTCTTCACGTGGCATGACTGGCGGATCCTGATCGAACGTAGTGAACTGATCGACCGGAGAAACGACTCGACCCTGCGCGAGAGCCTTGTCCATTTTGATGAGCTTGCCAGAGTAGGTCGCCATTCGTCCAAGGATCGAAGTCATGGTGCTCATAGCACCGTATTCGCCTTCGTTTGGCAAAACGCCGGCTCGCAGGTCACGGAACAGGTCGTGGTGCTCGTTTTGGTGGCCACCCGGTTCGCCCGGTGCCATTTCCTTCTTGTTGAACTTCCACTTCTCGCCGCTCGCCATCTCAATTAGCTGACGGCTGATGTTCGCAGTTCCCTTTGAACCGTGAGCCCATTCCGAGACGCTGTTCTTGCAGCCCGGGATGTGACGACACTGGCTCAGCATCTTCGAACCGTCGGCGTAGGTGAACTCGACCATGTGGTGGTCGAAAATTTCGCCATGCTCTTTACTCGTTCGTACTTCACGGCCACCCATGCCTTCAGCTTCAACCGGGAAGCCATTTTTCAGCCAGTTGATTACGTCGAGGTTGTGGATGTGCTGCTCAGTAATGTGGTCACCACAAAGCCAGTTAAAGTAGTACCAGTTTCGCATCTGGTACTGCATTTCGGTCTGGCCAGACTTACGCGGTCGAGTCCAGACACCGGCTCCGTTCCAGTAGGCTCGCATGAAGTTGATGTCGCCGATCGCACCGTCCTGCAGACGCTTGATGGTTTCGCGGTAGCGAGTTTCGTGACGTCGTTGCAGACCAACCTGAACGAGAAGGTCGTTTTCTTTCGCCTTGCGTGTGGCATCCAGAACACGTTGAACACCAGCGGCGTCGACAGCAACCGGCTTCTCCATGAAGACATGCTTGCCTTTGTTGACAGCAGCTTCGAAGTGCAACGGTCGGAAACCTGGTGGCGTTGCCAGAATGATCAGATCGATGTCCTGTTCCAAAAGCTGCTTGTAGGCTTCGAAGCCAACGAACTGACGTTCTTCTGGAACATCGACTTTGTCACTGTGCTGGTTTATCAGCATTTTGCGAGCAGGCTGAAGCTGATCGTCAAACGCATCTGCCATCGCAACCAGCGATGTTGGCCCTTTTGTTGTCAGTGCCTGTGACGCTGCACCACGGCCACGGCCGCCACAACCAACCAAGCCGATCTTGATTGTCTCATCACTTGAGACCCATGCCGCTTTCGTGACAGACGTAGCAGCCGATGTGATAGCGGAGGCGCCAGCAATCGCGATGCTGGATTTCTTGAGGAAGTCGCGACGATTTTCAGTCATTGGGTTCTCCGGATGGAAGTGATGTTCAGGCGAATTCGTTCGTACGGATCGAAGCTCTATCGAGTAGCATGGTCCGGGAAACGAGGAGTGGCATGAGAACAGCGCTTGTTATCGGACTGCTGGCGGGCACCAGTTTGGTTCAATCCGAAGCCTCTGCAAAGAAAGCAGATCGCTTTAGCTACACAGAGCTGCACATGGGCGTGCCGTTCCGAATTACAGTATATGGTTCGGATAAAGTCGCCGCAAATACCGCTGTGGCAAAAGCTTACAAACGTATCGCTACGTTGAATCAAGTGTTTAGCGACTACGAATCGACGAGCGAAGTCAGCCGTCTGCGAAAGTTGCCTGCAAAAGAGGCGACAACCGTTTCACAAGACATGGCGTCGCTAATTCACCGGTCGCTGGCAGTCTCACGTGCAACAGACGGAGCGTTTGACGTGACCTGCGGGCCTCTGGTGCGACAGTGGCGCCGAGCACGAAGACGAAAGCGACTGCCCGAACCAGAGTTACTACAGAAAGCCTTGAAACAGTCTGGCTACCAACGAATTCGGCTGACCAATCGCGAATTGGTGTTCGAAGAAACCGGTATGCGGCTGGACTTTGGGGCGATCGCCAAAGGTTACGCCTGCGACGAGGCTCTCAGAATTCTAAGGGAAGCCGGATTCCGTTCGGCTCTGGTTGATGGCGGCGGCGATATTGTCGTCGGAAATCCGCCGCCGGGGAAAACGGCGTGGCGTGTTCAGATTGAACCCGATGCGAAGGACAAGGCCAGTGGGCTGATTCTGCAGCTGGCCAATCAAGCCGTCGCCACATCTGGTGATCGTTATCGGTTCGTCGAAATAGATGGAGTTCGCTATTCCCACATCGTCGATCCGATGACTGGAACCGGTTTGACGTCGCGGCTCACCGTGACCGTTGTCGCTCCCAACGCAACCGATGCCGACGCATTCGCTTCAGCGGTTAGCGTTTTGGGTTCAAAGCGCGGAACCGAGTTCATTCACAGCAAACCGAACGCGGAATGCCTGATACGCGATTACTCGAAATCAGATATTCGAACCACGACGTCTCGTGGATTTGCGGAACTCGAAAAGCTGAAAGAGCGATAAGACTTAGGAGTTCAGTATCGCTTACAGAATGTCTCGAAGCTTCTCTTTCAGCTCAACCCGCGCGCGGTGGATGCGACTGCGTACGGTTCCGATGGGGCAGCCGACAATTTCTGCGATCTCTTCGTACTTCAGGCCCTCCAACTCTTTTAGAGTCAGCACGACTCGATAGTCGTCTGCCATTGAGTTCAAGGCGTCCAGCACAACGTTCTGTTGTTCGGACTGGTTCATTCGATGCGATGGGTCGGGCATGGCGTCGTCAGTGACATCGTGCCCTTGTTCCTGCTGTGCTGTCAGCGAAACATCTTTGCTGCTCTTTCGCCGCAGTTTGCTAAGTCCCGCGTTCATCGCGATTCGAAACAGCCAGCTGTAGAACTGTGAATCACCGCGGAAGCCTTCTAACTTTTGGTAGGCCTGCAGAAACGCATCCTGCGCAGCGTCTCGGGCGTCTTCACGCGTCTTGACAATTCGAAGCAGCCCATTGAACAGCCGATCCTGATATCGCAGCACTAATTCGCCGTAGGCATCTGTCTGCCCCGACAACGTCGCGTGAATGAGTTCCTGATCCGTTCGGCTCACAAGTGACCCAGAGTATTCCAGCGGCAGTCGCCGCGGTGCATCTCAAAGAGTAGTCGTACTTCAGATCAGTTTATTCTCTCTCGGCTCGGAATGCACATTGCTGGCTGGCTGACATGCTGATTCGGGTTTTCGGGCGCTTACATCCTTGTGAAAGCAGGCGTAGCAGGCTGATAATCGAGGCCTGTAGAACATTCTCTCAACCCTGCGGGGTTCACAATTGATAAGTCGGAGAAGAACTCGATGAGACATCTGCTGCCGCTCGCGCTACTTGTCGTCACTCCTGTTGTGGCTCAGGAAGCGACATCAGAACCGTTTGGAAAAACCAAGGATGGGAAGGCCGTCGAGCTCTACACCATCAAGAACGACAAAGGGCTGACCGCAAAAATCATGACTCGCGGCGCAACGCTGGTTCAGCTACACGCGCCCGGGAAGGGTGGTAAATCGGCCGATGTCATTCTTGGCTTCGACGACGTCTCCGGATACGAATCGGAAGACAATCAATACTTCGGATGTACAACCGGACGTGTCTGCAATCGGATTGCCAAAGGGAAGTTCAAACTAGACGGCAAAGAGTATTCGCTGGCGATCAACAACGAACCAAATCACCTGCACGGCGGGAAGGATAGAAGCCTGGACAAAGTCGTTTGGAAAGCGACGCCATACACCAACAAACGTGGTATGGGTGTCCGCTTCGTTTACACAAGTCCGGATGGAGAAGAAGGCTATCCAGGCAAACTGAAAGTCGTCGTGTCGTACTTCGTGCCATCCAAAGCCACTCGACTGTCCATCCAGTACAAAGCGACGACCGACAAGGCGACACCGGTGAACCTCACTAACCATGCTTACTTCAACCTGGCTGGTCAGGGCAGCGACTCGGTTCTAAATCACCGATTGAAAATCAACGCAGCGAATTACACACCGGCAGACGACACTCTCATTCCGACCGGGAAGATCGAACCGGTTGCTGGAACCAACCTGGACTTCAGTAAGCCAACACGAATCGGCAAACGAATTAAGGAACTCGACGAAACCGCCGCATTGGGATACGACCACAACTACGTTCTCAACCCGCGAGCCGAGAATCGTCCGCTAACCTTTGCCGCGATGCTGAAGGATCCGAAGTCGTCACGGGTACTCCGAATCTCAACAACAGAACCAGGGATTCAGTTCTACTCAGGCAACTTCCTGAAGGGGCAAAAAGGCAAGGCCGGAAAAACCTACGCACACCGCAGCGCGTGCTGCCTGGAAACGCAACACTATCCGGACTCAGTGAATCAGGAGAACTTCCCGACGACCATTCTTCAGCCGGGCAAAGAATACAAGTCGCAAACCGTTTATGGATTCACGATCGAAGGTGCTCAGAAGGAGAAGGCTGCAAAGCAGTAGCGCGATCGGCTACTGAAACTTCTAAATTCCACGACTGGCCTGCACGTACCCGTGCAGGTTTTTTTCGTGACTTGCCGTTTCTTGAGGCAAGTAACATTTGGTCAGATGGACAAAATACACTCGTCATAATTGGCATGATCGTCCTTTTCCATCACGACAGTGACGGGTAGATTGAAGGTCTCTTCTTACTAACCACGCTCGGGGTTCTTTATGAAAATGTCGCGTCGCGTTCGTCGTCACCAGCAGGGTTCGATTGGTCAGATCGAGTTGCTGGAGGACCGGTCTCTCCTGTCTGCAACAGTGCCTGAGTTCAGCAGCTTGCCCGGCGCTGATCACACCATCTTTCTCGACTTCGATGGTCACACTGTTACGGGGACTGGCTGGAACGGGTACTACAACCAAGCCGAATTGAACGCGCCAGCTTTTGACATCAACGACGATCCGGAAAACTTTAACGCCACTGAGCTTGGTCGGATCGAAGAGAGCTGGGCACGGATGGCTGAAGACTTCCGCCCGTTCAAAGTGAATGTCACAACGGTCGAGCCTTCTATCGATGCTCTCAAGAAGGACAATGCCTCCGACAGCCAATGGGGTCTTCGAGTCATCGTCACTCAGGAACGTCAGATGGTTGATGATCCTGACGAATACTGCAGGTGTGGCGGCATCGCATATATCAACAGCTTCAACAGCAGTATTGATTTGCCAGTCTGGGTTTACACCAGTGGCGGCAAGAGTATCGCAGAAGCCGGCAGCCACGAAGTTGGCCACGCACTTGGATTGTCTCACGATGGACTGACAAACGGAGACGACCGCGATACCCCTTACTACCGAGGGCACGATGGGCCCAGTGGTGAAACAGGTTGGGCGTCGATCATGGGTGTTGGCTACTACCAGAACGTTAGCCAATGGGACAGGGGTGAGTACTTCGACTCCAATAACGCTAATGAGCCCTCCGACGAAGAGCGCGGAGCGAATTATGGAAGTGGCCCTGACGACCTTGCCATTATCAGTGACGTCGACCGAAACGGTTTTGGCTACCGGACCGACGACGCTGGTGACAGCAATGCTGCCGCGGCACCACTAGGTGTCACTGGGACCGAAGTTGACACAACAGGTTTGATCGAAACGACCGCCGATGTCGACGTCTATCGCTTCACCACTGGTAGTGGGCTTGTGACTTTGGACGTAGCGCCGTTTTCCGTTGGCGACAACAATAACGGTGCCAATCTCGATGTTGGCCTGGCCCTCTACGATGGTGAAGGCACGCTCGTGGCGGCCAGCAATCCAGTTGAAACACTGGATGCCTCGATTGAACTAGAACTCGAAGCCGGTGAGTACTTCCTTCAAGTGGAAGGTGTGGGAGTTGGTGATCCTGCGAACGATCCTCCAAGCGGATACTCAGACTACGCCAGCATTGGACAATACACCATTACTGGAACTGTGGTGGAACCGGCGGATAGGCCGACTCTCAGTGTCAGCGATGTAACTGTTGATGAAGGGAGTGGCACCGCGTCTGTCACCGTAACACTCTCTGGCACTGTCGATGACATCGTGAGTGTCGACTTCGCCACAGGCGACGACACGGCAGAAGCCCCATCGGACTATGAAGAAACCAGCGGTGGTTTAACCTTCCTCGAAGCTGGTTCTCAGACGATCACCGTCAACATTAATGATGATTCAGAAGTCGAGTTGACCGAGGAATTTTTCGTCACGCTATCGGATGCTGAGAACGCTGATATCACTAATGGTGAAGCGACAGTCTCGATTACGGACAATGACATCGGAGTCGAAATTGCCGGATACGCTTCAACAGAAGGCAATGCCACACGTCGTAGTCGCCGGCGACGCGGCGTACCAGAATTGAAGAATTTCACTTTCGAAGTGAATCTCACCACACCGTCAACAGAGACGGTTACTGTCGACTTCGAAACAGTTAACGTAACGGCTTCTTCGCGACGCAGAGATTTCTACGCCACGTCCGGAACGGTGGTATTTGAACCTGGAGAGACAACACAAAACATTGTGGTTGTCGTCATTGGTGACAATCGAAGAGAGCTGGACGAAACCTTCGAAGTTCGCTTGTCTGACCCTTCCAATGCCGTGTTGCAGGACACGAGAGCAGTCGGAACTATTCTTGACGATGACGGCACTGGCAGAGGGCAGGGTGACGGAATGATTGTCGACCCGCTTTGGTACTTTGAAGGTCCGGGCAGTCACGATCACAACCACAGTCATGAACACGATCACGACCACCACGATCATGATCACGAACATCATAGTGGTCATCACGACCACGAAACCGACGACCACGAGTGCAACTGCGATCTCTGCTCTGGAAAGCATGTTGCTCCGGAGATTACAGACGTCGTGTTCGACACTCCCGTGATCGGCGTGGATTCCCCTGACTTATTCTCTGATGACGACGAAGTGATGCAGCAATCACAACCCGCTGAATCGGCACCGAAAGAGACACCTGCCGTAAGTCCTGAATCGCCTGAATCACGTTCAACAACGTTGACTCCGATCAGTTACGAAGTCACAAATGATCCAGCGTTCACCGAACTCGATCTGTCTGTAGAGTTCAACCTGCTCTAAGTTCAGATCGAAATATTGAGAAATCCCAGCGGTGGCTCATCATCATGAGTCACCGCTTTTTCATGCGCGCTTTGACGTTCCCCATCCACTACAAACGTATTCGGTAACGGAGCGTTTCTCAGCGAGGAGCCTCGGCGGCGAGCGAACGGTGTTCTTCAGCCATTTCGCTATTGCCAAGTTGGTCGTACGCAGTGGCAAGCTGGTTATGGATATCTGATGTGTTCTTGCCCAACTGAATCGCCTTTTGCAGGACGCGTGTAGCTGCTTGCCACTCTTCGCACATGAGCAAGGATTCACCGTAGGTTGCCATAAGAGTTTCATGTTCCGGAAGTAGCCGCAGAGCCGCTTTTGCAGCATCACGTGCAAGCTTTGGGTTCGGTTTGGTCTTTTGCATGAGAACCATGGCAAGGTTGTTCCACGCCAGAGGGTTTCCCGGTTCTGATCGAAGGCTCTCTTGTAGGTCTTTCTCTGCCTGGCCGTATTTTTTGGCGTCCAGGTTCGCTGTCCCGAGCGCAGCATACGCGAGCCCAGTTGGCAGGCTGCCTTTTGCACTCAGGGACAGGATGAACCGTCGCATCGCCGGTCCTGTCTCACGATCACTGGCTGCAAGTGCTGCTGCCTGAGTTAGTAACTTTGCGTCACTGGGGGTCAGTTCTAGGGCCTCCTGTAGCACATTTTGCCGTGTCGATGGGTCAAGTTTCGACGCCGATAGTCTTTGTCTGAGGACAGAACCAAGTTCGGCACGCATCCGGCGTCCGGTTTGAGGAGCGGCCCTGATGACTTCTTCGGCCTCTGATAAAACACCAACGCTGGCTAACAACCGAGCCAACCGAATCCGTGTCACCGCATCTGTCGGATTTTGTTCGAGCTTGCCTTCGTAAGTCGCCTTCCGTTTCTGAAGCAACTGCTCAGCCTCATCGCGTCTGTTTGCCGAATGGTACGCTTCGACGAGAGCATCCTCGTAGTTGGAACTCTTTGACGCCGCCTTCTGCAGCAGACGAATCGCTTGTTGTTCATCTCCTCGAATTCGAGCAAGTTCTGATCCCACTCTTAGTGTTGCGGCATTCGCATCAGGCGACGCGGCTTGCTGCTGCCAATGCTGATTTAGACGTGCAGAAAGCTTCGGTGGCAGTTCACTCTGGTCGCCGGCAAGTGTTGTCAGCATGGATGCGACTTCCACATTGTCGGGTTTGAGCAGGAATGCCTTCGCAAGAAGGTCGATGGCCTGACGCTTATAGAATGGAGACTTTCGAAGGCGTTCACGGGCCCACGATACGTAAAGGTCAATCAGCGGTTGCCGGAACTCATCGAGGTCTCGTCGAGAATTCTCTGAGAGAACTCGTTCCGCTTCGCTGCGTTTGCCCAGAACCCGAAGGGCTCGTGCCCAAACAATGATTTTCTCTGGCTGGTTCTCACCACCCTCGATGCTCTCGCGAGCTTTACGTTCTGCTTTCTGTGCGGATTCCTTGGCGGCTTCGCGTTTGCCAAGCTTTGCTTGCAGCTCAGACAATTCCAAAAGCAAGGCAGGGTTAGTCTTCGCAATGCGAGCCAGGTAAGGCTCGGCCAATGCCGGTTGGTTATTGCCGAGATGGACAATCGACATCAATCGGTTCGCTTCAGCGTGCGATGGTTCTGTCCGCAGAACATTTGAGAGCAGAGCGATGATTCTCGGAACAGGTAGTTTCAGGCCGCCTGCGGAATTTGCAGCTAGGCTGGCCATGAGAAAGTCAGCGGGTGCATAGCCTTCCTGCTGAGATATTCCATTCGATGTGATTCGGTCCAGCACGCCGACAGCAGCAGCAATGTTTTCTTCTTCAACATGCTGTAGAGCCAAAGCGAACTGATAGGCTGGCTTGTCTGGGTTCGATTGAATCAAACGTGATAGATACAGTCTTGCCTGTTCTTTGTCGTCCTGTCTGACTGCGGCGGCTCGCGCGAGTTCGTACGTGATTCTTGTGTTTGGTGCTGGGGTTAGCGACCACACCAACAATGAAACGCAGATCAAGATGAATGGAACGCAACTCGCGAGCAGCTGATATCGTCGCGTGACTGCCCATGCTGTCGTCGATTTCCAGATCCACCGGAAGTGATTCAGAGGCTTGAAGTATTCCGACAATGGCAACTTTCGTTGTCGCTTACGGGCAGCTTCGCCTTCTTGATTCGGTAGGGTCACTGCAACGGCCCTCGAGAGTTCTGAAGGTACTTTCGCAGTATCTCGCGACTGGCCTCATGTGCCTTGAGGATCTGTTCTTCGTCTTCGGGCGTGGAAGCTGCTGAACCGGCACAGAAAATTTGAACCTGATAAGTCTGCCATGCTGCCGAACTCCAGTTGCTTCGCATTAGGCGCTCGCCGATGGTTGCTGCTGGGTCAACGGCTGACTTGGGTCGGACGGCCTGGCCCTGTCTGTCGAACAGGCTGTAAATCAGGAAGCCGCGTTCGCCACTGGGTTTGGAAAATCTTATCGCTACCGCCGGCCAGTCTGTTCCTCCCACAAGGCGTTTGTCTTCGACCTGCCATCCAATTCCGATGTAACAGGTTTCCAATGAATGCCAACCTGTAAACGGATAGTCGCAGGCAACCAAACACTCTTCTGCAGCACCTGTGTATCGCCACCTCTCTGAGAATTGCCCCTCATTATTCGAACGCGACCTTTCCTCTGATTCGCGAGTTTCCAGTTCCAGTGCACCCAGTCGGGCCGGGAGTTCCGCATCGGCAAACAGCTGGTTGGAAACCTGGACGACGGCCCCTTCGCCGGCAAAGAGCGACGCACATTGCCATCCAAAGAATCCGACCGCTACAAGAACACTGGTCGCTACCAGTAGCTTCCCCGGACCAGTGACTGCTAAGGTCGGACCAGGAAAGTTCCCCCAGCACCAATCCCAAGCGGCGGTGATTGGATTCGTCGATTTTCGTTCGCCGTAACTTGTCGACCACTCCGAGGAAATCGGTTCGCCAAGAAAACGCCAACATCGATCAGCGCTCAGAACGAGCGCTGCAGCGATGGCGAGAAGAAGATAGCCCAGTACCGCGTGGCTCGTTCCGCTGGACAGGTCTACCTGCCATTCATTCCACATAAAAGCGATAAGGACGACGCGCGCAATGTTCATTGGGAGCGCGCAAATGGCGGTTGAAGCAAGAAGGAAGAACGCGTGCAGCGGAGGTCGTCGCCTGACGGCAATCACCAGTAGCCCAAGGAAGATGACGGCAAAGAACGATTGCACTCCGGAGCAGGCTTCTTCAACAAATAGCCGCTTAGTCGGAAGCTCGATCAGATTGCCAGACCGTAAGTGCAAGATGCCGAGCCGGTCCAACAAGTCGCTGGAGATTCTTGTTGTGACGTGTTGCAGCTCTTGGACGATTTCCAGGTCTAAGCCTGCAGGCGGGCGGATGACGCTTAGAAACAGCAAGCCGAGTTCCCAAGGCCGCCGTGCGGTTTGTCGATCCACTGAGGCAAATACCAACGCCCAAACGCCGAAGGCGAAGCCAACAGCAGCCAGCCACGGTGAACCAACGATACAGGCGAAGACCAGGAATAGGAGGTCCAACAGCAACAGCAGCTTTGGGACGCCGGAGAGCTGCAACTGACCCCAGTCAATCCGCTGTCGGAACAGCATCGCGGTAGCTATCAGTGCAAACGGGTAGAACTGAAAGTGTTCGTAGGACCAAAGCGTCCGAAAGTAGCTCAGCAGCATTGGCGTGTGAGCCAACAGGATGGAGCCAAGAATGAAACGAACGCGGTTTGAAGACATCACACGTCGGCGGCTCTCGTCGGAGCATGCTAAGCAGGATTTGCTGTCACCCTTTGAACCCGTCGCAGGCTCTGCAGAAATCGGACTTCCGCACCGATTACACGCAGAAGCTGTCTCCATGGGCAACTCTCCAGCCTACGAACGTCCCTGTCCAGACTGAGTGATAAACGTTCGCGTTATGCGAAGAGGGAGTTTCGGCGACGACGAAACAGTAAGCCAAGTGCCGCAACGGTGAAGGCAAAGAAACTCGAAGGTTCAGGTACAGCGGCCGCGGCCAGAGTGCTACCAAAGAAGGCCACGTCTTCACCGCCAGCGAGTTCGAATGACCAGCCACCCGCAGCAGTGAAGTTGCCGTCGAGAAAACCATTGTCGGTGCGTCCAAGAGTTGTTCCGGCTTTAACGCGAGTAAGCAATGAATCGAACTCGTCGATCTCTGCTCCGTCAGCTTCTTCGAAAAGTCGATCGGCGAAGTGACCAGTCGGTCCTCCGGCGGTGTCATCCACTGTGACGAAGACGTCGTCACCGACACCAAAATCGTCGAAGAATCCTTCGTCTGCTCCGCCGTCTGGAAGATCGAAGTCGAGGTAGTTAACCAGCTCACCACTAATCGTGTCTGTTCCAAAATTCGTCAGAATCGCTTCGAAATCCAGAATCAAGGCACCGCTTAGATCTGTAATGCCATAGATAACCTCGAGTTCCAGATCACCTGATGCATCCGTGAACAGAAGAGACCCGAAACCAGGGCCAAAATCGGTGAAAGTTCCAGCTAGCAGCTCTTCGGTGCCGCCAGCAAGTTGCAGGAACCAACTCTCATCGAAGCTCAGGTCGACGCCGTCTAACGTCAGATCTGCGTTACCCGTACCTGCTGCGTCGTCCGAACGATATTCGAAGGTGGCCCCACCGTCTGCGATGGACAACGTGTCAGCATGTGCGATCCCACCAAGAATCAGGAGCACCACGGGGAGGACGTATCGAGCCATATTCTTCCTCTGCATTAAGACAGTCAAAGCATAAACGCGATCTTACCCGTTGCAACTTTGGTTTGGCGAAATGTGGCTTTGGTGAACTGCCAGTGTCGGGCCCGAAACGCCGATGCGGATGTACCGGTGGATAAGTGATAACAACTTGGGAGACGATCATGTTTAAGCGACTTGTAGCAATCATGGCAGCCTCTGTTTTCGTGTTGACGTTCGCAATCAACACTGCGAATGCACAGTCCGGCCATCGTCATACGCATGGGCTTGGTCATGCAAAGAAGACGTACACTGTGGTCAACAATGGCTACACCTACCGAGCACCCAGTCACTACCGAGCGGCTCCTGTGCGACGCGTGCAACGAGCTTCAGTTCCTGTCGTGCAATACGTCTTTGGAAAACGCCGACACTTGGATGAACTGGCGGACAGGTTAAACCGTAGAGCTCGAAACGTCCTGACTGAGATGCAGCCATACCGTCACGAGTGGAAGTATCGAGCAGCCTATCGACGGATGTACGACATCTATCGCGACACGCAACACATTCAAACTTTGGTTCGTCAATCGGCGTACGGTCGGACATACGCTTCGGCTGACCAACTCGCTCGCGATCTGCATCACATCGATCAGCTTTGGCACGACTCGGAATTTGATCTCAACCACCTTGCCTTCGGAGTTGGCATGATGCAGCGACGAAAGCAGTTCGGAGCGACGCTTCATCACCTGATGGACGACTACGGCGTTCGTAGTCGGCTGGTTCTTGCTCCCGTTGTTCCAGACTACTACGGCAATCCGTACATCTATGGCACAGGCATTAGCCCGTACTAGCCGGTTCGCCTCAGGTGGTGATTTACGGGCGAATGAATCGCCGGAGCGGACAGCGGGCGATGCAGAAGCATTCCTCTTACCCATCCTGGAAGTCGGGCTTCTTTGTGGAGTCCGGCTTTCTTTATTGAAACATGGTGCCTGCCCGGGAGTGGAGATATAACCCGCCTCTCATCTCTATCAGAAACTCCTCATGTCCGACCCGCTCGATACACCAATTCGCGACGAAACGATCGACCTTGATCAATTCCTCAAATACTGCGGGGCCTGTAGTTCCGGCGGGGAAGCGAAGTACTTCATCAATGAAGAAATGGTGATGGTTAACGGCGAGCAGGAACAACGCCGCCGACGAACTCTCCGTATCGGTGACATTGTTGAGATACAGGATGTCGGCAGCTTTCGCGTCGCAACCAGCGAATCAGAGTAGGCAACAGTTGCCAACGGCGAACGATTGGGTCTTCTCCGCCGCACGCACTACGATGTAGGCCAGCTCAATGACGTTTGCTCGCGTCGAGGAAAACCGATGCGACTCTTAGAACACCGGCTAATATTTTTGTCTCTTCGGCGAAGAAGTCTTCTTGGGTCGTAACCTGGAGGCAGAGTGTCAAACGAAAACATATCGCTGGACGAACAGCTAAACCGATTTAGAAACAGCCGGTTTCTTGCAATGCCGATTGCTGGCATGATCGCGTGGACGATTATCGGATGCGTCGGTGCGACAGGGAATGCGTTTGCATCGGTCTGGGCAATCTTTATTGGAACGGGCAGCATCTTTTATCTGGGGCTCGGTGTTGCGAAGTTCACTGGGGAAGACTTGCTTGGTCGCGAGAGCAAAGGCAACTTTTCCGACCGCGTCTTCCTACTCACCACGGTGCAAGCGGTCTCGGTCTACGCGATCGCAAT
>JBGCDN010000156.1:0-3866 GCA_045105495.1 Planctomycetaceae bacterium | reverse complement strand
GTGAAACCCGTGCGGGAGAGAAGAACGGGTTTGCCTTCAATCTGTGTTTGTATGGAACCAAAGTATGCCAGCGAGCCGGCGTCGTTTGTCAGTTGTCGAATAACATCAAACGCGTGAGGTCCCTGAACCGCCAGGATGCCGAAGTCGTTCGAAACATCGTCGATCGACACGTCTGACAGATTCATCTGCCGAGCAATCTTTCGAAAGTATCGCAGTGATGGTTCGGCGGCGGTTAACCAGTATTCATTCTCGTCAACGTGAAGAATGACCCCGTCCTGCACAACGAACCCTCGTTCATCGCACCACACCGTATACTGCGCGGTTTGATGCCTGCAGTCTCCAATGTCCCGCGCCATCGCTCTCGACAGCAGTGACTTCGCATCCGCGCCTGAGAATCGGTACTTGAACAGAGGCGACGTATCAAACACACCAACGCTGTTGCGGATGGCGTAGTACTCGTTGGTGATGGAATACTGAAAGTTCGGTGCGACCAGATAGCCGGACCAGTTCTTCCAAATTCCGGTCTGGTTTAACGGTTCCAGACAAGAATGAAACGGCGTTGTCTTTGGCATGAGCTGTGCGCGAAGTGGAAATGGGGCTGGCGAGCTAAGGTGTTCGGCACTCTAGATTCACCGGACAACTGCGGTCAATTGCGGCGGCTGGTCCCAGTTCGATTCGTTTTTTGCTCATGCCTGATGTCCCGAGCAATTCGCACTACAATGCCTGAGGTGTTCAGGAAACGTAAGTGAGGTGTGCGATGTGTGATCAGGACCATTTTGAAGACGATGCAGAGAAGTATTCGCGTCGTGACTTTCATGCCATGGCAGCGGCCAGCCTTGGTGCGGCTGCTTTTCCACAAACTGCGAACGCTGTCGACGTTGTTGAGAAGAACGTCGTCATCGAGACCCCAGACGGAAAATGCGACGCCGTCTTCACGACACCCAGCAAGGGTAGTCATGCTGCAGTCTTAGTGTGGCCAGACATCTTTGGTGTTCGCCCTGCATTTCGGCAGATGGGCAAACGACTCGCTGAATCAGGATACAGCGTGCTGACGGTCAATCCGTTCTACCGAACCATGAAGGCTCCGACTGCCAAGAACGGAGCCAGCACACCTATTCGCGATGTCATTCCGCTGGCAAGATCACTGGACGCAAAGAAGCACATGACGGACGCCAAAGCGTTTGTGACATGGCTAGATTCACAGGAACAGGTCGACAAGAAAAAGAAGATCGGGACAACCGGGTACTGCATGGGTGGCCCGATTGTTTTACGAACAGCAGCCACGGTTCCAGACCGCATCGGAGCTGCTGCGACTTTCCACGGTGGCGGCCTGGTGACAGACAAGTCTGACAGCCCGCATCTGCTGATTCCGAAAATGAAGGCCCAGTTCCTGATCGCGATTGCCGAAAACGACGATAAGCGTGATCCGAAATCGAAAGTCGATCTGAAGAAAGCGTTCGGAGACGCGAGGCTTTCGGCGGAAATCAAAGTCTATGCTGCGGGGCACGGATGGTGTCCTCCAGATACACGAGTCCACAACAAGGTCGAGGCAGAAAAAGCCTGGTCGCGTTTGTTGGCTCTGTTCAAGAAGGCTCTGGCTTAGACTTTTTCTCCCAGCCTCGGCTGTCCATCAACAATCTCAATCTACCGAATGCGGCAGGGCCGCTTCATTCCAACTGAGAACCATGACTGCAAGAACTTTTGCCATTGGTGATATCCACGGATGCGACATCGCCTTCGAAAGCCTCCTCGAAAAACTCGCGCTCACGCCGGAAGATACGCTGATCTCCTTAGGAGACGTAGTCGACCGCGGCCCCAACAGCGCGCGGGTTCTTGATGTGCTGGTGGAACTGAACGGCTACTGCCAGCTTGTGTTCATCCTGGGTAACCACGAACAAATGATGCTAGAGGCTTTGGAGGCAGGGCTTCAGGGCAGCATGTGGATGATGCATGGAGGTGAATCGACGCTGGCGTCTTACGGTGGTTTGGTCGAGAACATCCCGCAGGCTCATATCGACCTGATTGGGAACGCGGTTAATTACTGGGAGACTGAAAAGGACATTTACGTCCATGCCAACCTGGAACCCGGCGTTCCTTTCGACATGCAGGACGAACGCATTCTACGTTGGACGCACCTCACTGGTCGCGAGACGCCGCACCCATCCGGCAAGCGCATTCTTTGCGGCCATACACCTCAACCGAATGGATTACCGAGCATCCGCGACGGCTGGGTTTGCATCGACACCTACGCATACGGCGGGATGTATCTGACGGCTGTTGATGTCGAGACAAATGAAATGTTTCAAGCGAACCAAAACGGACAGGCTCGCAGCGGTGTTCGGCTGGACGATCTCATCTGAACCGAGTCGAGGTCAACGCGTGGCTAATACCTCGCAAGATCCGCGCCTTGTTCTTTCAGTCCGGTTTCAACAGCCCATTCCTGAGCCTTTTCGACCAGCATTTTCACATCGCTGCCGATGCCGATTAACTGCCATCCTTCAGCGATTCTCTTGTTGGCAACTTCCGGCGAAGGTGTGTGTAAACCAACCGGCACACCCGCTCGCTTGCCTGCCTGTAGAACCCGTTGCAGCATCGCTTCGAGTTCATCGTCACTCGGGTCGTTCCCGTCAGGGCCTCGCATCTGAAACGTGAGGTCGTTGGGGCCGACGAAGATGGCGTCTATTCCGGGGAGGCTGTAAATCTCGTCGGCGTTTTCGACACCTTCGGGGCTTTCCGTTTGCAGGATGACCAGTATTTCGTCGTTGGCTTTCTCAAAGTATTCACCGGCTTCCGCATCGAAATTCAGCATGTGCAATCCGCCTCCGATGGATCGGTTCCCCACGGGCGGATACTTCGCTGCTGCAATTGCGGTTCTGGCTTCTTCAACGGTGTTCACCATCGGGACAATAATCCCCATGGCACCCGCATCGAGGACTCGCTTGATGTTGTCGTGACTTCCTTTGGGAACCCGCGCGATCGGAACGCAGCCGGCATCGGCGATCGCTCCGAACAGCGTTGCCGCGTGACTCCAGTCGTATGGCGAATGTTCGATGTCGACCGTGAGCCACGGAAAGCCAACTCGAGCGAGAAGGCGAGTTAAGAAGAGATCACCTGCCGACAGCCATGTTCCAACAGATGACTCGCCGGCTGCGAGTGCTCGTTTGACTGGGTTTTGCTTCATGGGTTCTTGGTCTTCGCAGAGTATTCACGAGCCTTCTGCCGATACCACTTCGCCAGATCGTACTTGCCCTTCTTTTCCGCCTTGTCGGCCATCTTCTGATACGCCAGAGCCGCGCGGCTTTGGCGTTCGTGTTTTTCCTTAACAGGATCGATCATGACCTGTTGGCGTTGTCTTTGATGACGCAGGAAAGGATCGAGCTCGTTGAAGTCAGTGATATAGACGTGAGAACTGATGGTCCGATGAGAGATGGCTCGCCCCATCGAGCTGCCTGGAAATCGCCCGACACTCTTCGTCGAATCGGCAGCACTACTGATTCCGCCCAGCAACGCACCGCCTCGATCCGGAACAGACACCGACGTCCTGACAGAAAACTGAGCGAACACTGGCGACTGAAGCAGAAAGCTCTGAGCTTTCACTTCTTCAGGCACAACAGAAAGCAGCAGAAACGCAGCAGCAATAGCACATCGCATATTTCGTCTCCTTCTGCCGCCATTGTGCACTGCGGGCCGCTAAATTGGCAAGTTCAGCAAGCAGCATCAGTCGCGAAGATCGACCGGCTGTCCGCTGCGAGCGGATTGGTCTAAGGCTTCGCAAACCTGTTGAACCTGAAGCGCATGTCGCGGCCAAGCCTCGTTGCGAGTGCCACTGAGAATGGCAGCGCTGAAGGCTTCCACCATGCAGGTTT
>JBGCDN010000155.1:0-9736 GCA_045105495.1 Planctomycetaceae bacterium | reverse complement strand
GCAAAGGCGCTCTGGAGTTCGAGTGACACCCCAACAATCTGGACATCACGGCTCCGAACGACGAACTTAAGGGATGATCAAACCGGAAAGCTGATGTACAGTGGCAGGTAAGCCTGTACCACTTCCTCTCACGCTTCGGCCTCCCATGATCGTCACTCGCAAATGTCATAAATGCGGCAAGAAGAATCGTTTCGACAAGTCGAAAATCGATGGCACGGCACGATGCAAACGTTGCGGTAAGGGCATTCGCCGCACTGAAGAAACGGTCAGCCTGTCAAAAACCGTGTGGATGAATTTCACCGGCTACCTGTTCTACAACAAGCCAGCAATTCTCGCGGCGGCTTTGATCGCGGCAGCCGGAGCCGGTGGACTGTACTACTGGAGCCAGCTTTCGCAGAAGGAAGAGGCTGTCCAGCAGACGCCGCCGCCAATTCAGCTCCGAGACAACTCTAAAGTTGAATCCCCGGAGACTGAAAGTACACCCGTCGAACCAGCAAACGCGATGCTCAAGCGCGAGCCAAGACGGTTTGCTGCCGACCTGCTTTGGCCAGAAACTCCGACGCTGGATTCCATCCCAGTCTCGTCCGAATCCTCCTTGATCGCAGCTAGCGGCTCACCCGTAAGATACGTTCGTGTCGACGACTCGCTGTTTGCACTGGCGTCGGGCAAGAAGATTGCAGAACTCCCCACCGACGGCGTTCTTCGAACTGCCGTTAGTCAAGACGGCGCACTCGTCGCTGCGGTTCGGAAGAACGACAAGAACCAGATCAGGATCGCACTCTCGAACACAGCCGATCCCAACGGTGAGCCAACACAGATAGAACCTGGTTGCGACGCGTCGTTGCTGGGCATTCTCACGTTTTGTCCGACTGGTGGGCTTGTGGTGCAAACCAAGTCGCTTGTTGGCTCCGAAATCACCGTTTGGAATTCTGACGGTACAGAGAGGATTCGATTCGAAACGGCCCTGTTCACACCAACCGCGTATGCAGTCGCCCCGGACGTCGATCATCTCGCCATGGCCACAGTGCTGGCGGTGGAAATCTACGATCTTGAAACAGGCAAACGCGTTGCCGTCATGGACGCAGCCGAGACCGGGTTCCCAATTTCCATGTGCGGCGGATTAGCTTTCTCACCGGACGGGAGAGAGATCGCCGCGTTGGCCCACATGGATCGCTTGGTCATCTGGAACGCAGAGAGCGGGGCGGTCGTACTGAACCATATTCTCGAACGCAGCGTCACACGCAGATCAGAATCCACTAGAAGCGTGGAATGGATGCCCGATGGCCGTGGCTGGCTGATCAACGGCACCATGCTGCTGCTCGACAAACCACTGTCCATTGTTTGGGACGCAGCCGACGCATCAGTTGGCCAACGCGGGTTTGTCGTCGACACAAACCATGTACTTGTGCAGGATTCCAACGCTGGCGGAACGGTTCTCGTCCCGGTCAGTATTCCATGGCCCCGTATCAAAGAACTACCGCTCGAACCGCTGCTTACATCCGGACAAGAAGTCGAAGTCCTTGTGCTCCATCGCGACGAGAACGAAAAACCAGACCCACGATTTGTCGACGCACTCAAGAAGCGATGCCGGGACCTTGGACTAAAGGTTGTCCGCAACGCACCTGTGAAATTGCTCATGGAGTACGACGAAAAACAAGGCAATCGACGACCATTCGAAAACGGAAACTACGTGAATTCGCGTGGACGCATAGTCTATCCGACAGAGATCGACTGCCGATTTACTTTAAGCCGCAATGACACCCGACAGACACTCTGGACTCGAACTCTCTCACGAGATGGCGGGCACAAGCCAGAAGTCGTGAAGTCAGCCGCTCACCTTCGAACAGACGCCATTATTTCTGTCGTCGCCGATATCAGTACACTCAACATTCCATCAAGAATCATCAACGACCCCGACTCTCTGGTTCCACTTCGGCGCGATCGGAAGTGATTCCTGAAGCAGCAAAGATCGTACACCTCCGCTGACTGAGAACATGACCGACCAAGCCAACGATCGCGAACGCGAGCGACTTGAAACCCAATACGCAGAAATCGCCGCGCTTGCCGGCGGGCTGGCGCATGAAATCCGAAATCCCTTGTCGACGATTCGAATGAACCTTGAACTGATGGGCGAAGACATCAGCGACATGGAATCCGAATCGCCCTCGGCCCGGCGGCTAATGACGAAGCTTGGTTCGGTTCAGAATGAATGCGAACGCCTGGAATCGATACTCAACGACTTCCTGCAATTCGCGAGCGCCGGTGAACTGTTTCTCAAGCCAGCCAACCTCAACGCAATCGTTGAGGAGTTCATCGACTTCTTCAAAGTGGAGGCCGCTGAAGCAGAAGTAGACATACGCTGGCGCCCGGACCCAAGCCTGCCCCTTGTGAATCTTGACCAGAAGCTGTTTCGTCAGGTCTTACACAACCTCGCCCAAAACGCTCAGCAGGCTATGCCCGAAGGCGGCGTCTTAGAAGTATTGACCGACCAGCGAGATGGGCAAGTCCTACTGCAGCTCATTGATAACGGCTGCGGGATGGAAGAACGCACACGAACCAGAATGTTCCAAGCTTTCTATTCAAACAAAGCCGGAGGCAGCGGGCTCGGGTTACCGACTGTACGCAAGATAGTCGAAGCACACCGGGGCCAGATCACGTGTGAAAGCGAAGTCGGACAAGGCACTCGTTTCACGATTGCACTTCCACCTGCCGACGAGTAGTCTCACACAGAATCTGCCACATTGGCAGTTTCAAGCTGTGGTTGAACGATCCAAACCGCGCTCTCCAAACAAGTTGTTGCCCCGCATGAGTTCTGCCGAAGCCACTGACGCCAAAGAGGTTAGCCTGTCCAGCATCCCTGTTCAGGTTCTGATCGTGGATGATGACGAAGCGCACGCTCAGGCCGTTGCCGACAGCCTGCTGAAGGTGAACTGCAATTGCACCGTCGCAGGTTCGGGCGAACGCGGGATTGCGAGGATCGAGAGCGAGACGTTTGACATCGTCGTGACCGACCTGCGAATGGGCGACATCGATGGCCTGGCCATTCTAAGGAAGACGAAAGAAGAGCTACCCGAAGCCGAAGTCATCGTCCTTACCGGTCATGGCTCCATCAACTCCGCCGTCACAGCGATGCAGCATGGAGCCTACACGTATCTGACGAAACCTCTGGACATCAACGAACTGCGCACCGCCGTCGATAAGGCCTCCGCCCGCCTGCGGTTGATTCGGCGGAACGCAGAACTCAGACGTTCGCTCGACGAGAAGTTTGGCTTTGAAGGCGTCATCGGCAATAGCCCGAAGATGCGTGAGGTCATCGAGACTCTCAAGAGCGTCGCACCGACGGACAGCACGGTTCTCATCACCGGTTCGAACGGAACCGGAAAAGAACTCGTCGCCCGAGCACTGCATCAAAACAGTCCTCGAAAGAGCAAGCCGTTTGTACCGCTCAACATTTCGGCGCTGCCGGAGAGTATCCTCGAAAGTGAACTGTTTGGTCACGAGCAGGGTGCATTCACCGGCGCGATGGGGCGGCGGATTGGCAAGTTTGAATACGCAAACGGCGGCACACTGTTTCTCGATGAAGTCGGTGAGATGCCGATGGAAACGCAAATCAAACTGTTGCGAGTCTTAGAAGACCGCCGCGTTGCCCGCATCGGGGCAAACGAGGAGATGGACATCAACGTTCGCCTTGTCGCCGCGACGAATGCGAACCTGCCAGAGATGGTCAAAGCCGGCAAGTTCCGCGAAGACCTCTATTACCGCATCAACATCATCGGCATCCAACTACCACCACTCACCGAACGCGCGGGCGACATCCCGCTGCTAATGGATCACTTCCTGAAAGAGTTCACTCAGAAGATGAACCGGGAAGTCCGCGGATTTTCTCGAGCGGCCCGGAAGGTGATGATGAGCTACGAGTGGCCCGGCAACATTCGTCAGCTTCGAAACTGCGTTGAACGCATGCTGGTCATGGATTCTGACGGACTGCTGGACGTCGATGGTCTCCCGCCCGAGATGAAACACCTCGTCACCGAAGGCATGGACCGAGAACTAGACGAACCACACAGCGGAGCCGACGGCCTTGTCGGTCGACCACTCAACGAAGTCGAAAAATACTACATCCAACGTGCTCTCGAACTCACCGACGGCAACCGAGAAGAAACCGCCCGACTACTCGGCATCGGCGAACGAACCCTCTACCGCAAGATCAACGAATACGGTTTGCGAAACACGGCTTGATCGCGCCGGCGACTCAGGGCACCACAAGCACGTTGTGGGCTTCCGTCATCGTTGGCGGTTCGACTTTCTTTGCCAGCGATCGGATGACATCCTCGGGTACAACGCGTGACCGGTTCCTGTTCTGCTTGAGAACCGTGGACAATGGCGGCTCGATATAGACCACCTCAATGTGTGCGCCGTAGTCAGCAAACAAGTCGATCCATTTTGATCGGACCAGCCGAGTCAGATTTGTTGCAGAGAACGCGAAGTTGCGTGACTTTCTCAAATGCTCGGCACAGCGTTCCCGAGCAGCTTGCTGGACCTGCCCCTGATTGCCAGTTGGATCAACACCCAGCTCCTGTCTGATTTCATCCAGCGAGACAACTGGGAGTTCAGGTCGTTGCTGAGCCAACCAAGTGTCTTTGCCCGCGCCAGGATAGCCCGACATCATGGTGACTCGGCACGAGTATTCTTCGTGTGGGACGTAGTGTCGATTCGGCCGTTCGCTTCGACAGAACAGAAACCGAGCGTGCTCATTCGCAAACGGATATGGATGGTCATAGCAGTCACTGTCTTCCGCCGTAACCTGCCACAAAGCCAAATCGTCTTCGTCACGACTATTCATGTCACAATGTCGACCGCGCATATCGGCCAGCGCGAACAGATGGAGCAGGCGATTATTCACCAGCCATGACATGCGGATGACTTCAGTTTCTGGTTCTTCACGTTCCATGAGAAAAACAGGCCTCCCATGGAAGCGTACCATTCGCGAGATACGTTCTCTTGTCCGAAAATCGCACTCCAAATCACGCAAAACAGCTCGTGCAAGATGTTCGCCCTTCAATGCGTGCTTGGGCGATCTTATGTGGCCCGTATCTGGGTCGATAGCCGATGTCGCAGGCTTGGCAGAATCGTGCAGCAATGCGGTAAACAGTAAGACGAGTTGATCCATACGATTAAGATTCGGCCATTCGTCCAGTCGCTCTAATTCGCGGCAAACCATGACCGAGTGCGTCCACACATCTCCTTCGGCATGCCATTCCGGATCTTGCTGACAGTCCGCCATTTCCAATGCCCAAGGACGCGCAGCAGCCCATGCGATGATTTCATCGTTGGACTTCTTCGAGATTTCGCGCCACGTCTTCATCGCCAGATATCTGCTTCTTCGCTCAGTTCGTTGGGAACCATTTCTCGATGTTGCCAATGAGTGCTCTGTTTGATTTTCTCAACAAACTCAGGACGAACAACCTTCGCTCGACCGGTCACGAAACCTTCACACTCAGTCCGCAGGTACAGACCTTCCATCAGGCTATCCGTTTGGTTGGTGAGCGGATTGTCGAACCGACTTTCGAATTCAGAAGGGCCAATCAACGACTGAAGCTGCTTTCGAGACAGACTGCCTCGATGCACAACTGGAACCGTTTCAACACCCGTTCCTGACAACATTGTCAGTCGCGTTTCAAGGTCCAGAAACTGCTGTGTCGATTTCTGCCAAATATCAAACTCAAAGAAATAATGCGGCAGTTTCAAGTACGCCACAGAATGCTGCGCGTAGACCCATTCACCAAACATGATGAAGTCGTCCTGCAGCATTCCCTCGAGGATCGAACGCTTACACACAGCCCATTGCTTGAATAAGTCGTACTGCGGATGCATGCCGTCTGTAATCAGATGACCACGGCTTTGAAGAACCAGTTCGCCGGCTTCACTGAAGTGAATTCCAACATTGGTGCCATCCAACTTCTCTTCGGCAATCAATGACTCATCCGCAATGAAAGCATCAGACTCGCGTTCACCCAGATGCTTGTCATCCGATGTCCCAGTAGAACCAAACAGATGTGGCGTCCGCGGATACTTAACAAAATCACCGTTCGAAACGCCCATCACCTTGCTCCACCATGCCAAGTCACCGCCGCCCGTAACCATGGGACACACAGGTATGTCAGAGGTTCATCAGATACTGACTCGCCACTACAAGTTTCGCTAAGTCTTCGAAAACCGGCCTACGCCCGCTCAACATCAGCCCACGTCTTGGGAGTTTCGAAGACTCGCACTCTTTGAAGAGATTGGACGTGGGGAGTCAGCCGACTCCAAACAACGTTGGCGATGTTCTCAACGGTTGGATTCAAATCGCGAAAGTCGTCGACATCTTCATTCAGATGTTTGTGATCGAAAGGGCGGACAGCGTGTTCGACAACGATGGCTTCGAAGTTGTGAAGATCGAACGGTTCACTGCAATCTGTGCTGACTGAGATTTCGAGCACGTAATTGTGGCCGTGTCCGTTGGGGTTGTTGCACTTTCCAAAGAGCTTCTGGTTCTCTTCGTCGCTTAATGAGTCGCAATGCAAACGATGCGCGGCTGAGAATTCGAACTGCTGGGTTACGATGGTCATCTGAGGGCTCGAACTCGACACGGTCAGAGATTGGTATGGCGTTATCTGCAATTGCAGGCGTTCCGTATGGATCGGCTCTGTGAAGGATTGAGATACAGCCTCGAACAGTTGCTTCACAAGCGAAAGCGTATCGGCCGACCGGGAAGCTGCTGTCAGCATGAGTGGGAGACAGACGTCACGAACGTTGTGGTCAATCCGCTTCACGTCAGCGATGTAGCCTGTTTCGTTCACAGGTCCGGACAAGGTGGCTCGAACCGTCACGAATGGCGCGAGCAACATGGTTTTGGGCCAGCCTGCCCATGAATTCTGAACTGGTGATTCGGTGTCGCTTGCATCTGGTGAGAGATGGAAGCGGACTTCGCGAGTCAGTTGCGTGGTCAGGTGTTTCATCGTTGAATCGTGACCGCTTCACCGGATGAATATTTCAACTCGTCCGAACACAGGCTGAATATCAAAGCGGCTACGTCCTCTGGTGCAAGCCGTTGTTCAGCCGGGAAGTCCGGGAACAGCGACTGGAGTAGCGGTGTATCAACCGCCCCCGGCCGAACGCAAAACGTACGAATGCCGTGTGGCTTCCCTTCCGCAGAGATCGCTTTCGTGAACGTCTCCACAAACGCTTTCGTCCCACCGTAGACACTGAAGCCCGGAAATGGATCGACTGCGGCCAACGACGACACGTTGACAATGACACCGCCGTTTCGCTGCTTCATATGTGGAATTACAGCCTTTGTCGATTCGATCACTGCCGCGACATTCACCGCAAGCGTCGCGGCAATGTCTACGTCGGAGAAGGTTTCGAGCTCACAATTTGGCGCTACCCCAGCGTTGTTCACCAACACGTCGATGAAACCAAACTGCTGAACGCAGTCAGCTACAACGTTCGTTGCACCGCCCACCTTGGAGAGGTCAACCGTAAACGAGTTCGCAACAACATCAAACTGTTGGCGAAGCTCATCCGCTAACGCCACCAATTGACTTTCACTCCTTGCGGACAGGTGCAAGTCATAGCCGTCCGCTGCGAACCGTTTGGCCGTCGCCGCGCCGATGCCGCGAGAGGCTCCAGTGATGAGGCAAACCGGTCGTTTACTCATCGTCGATCTTTTCGCTGGCTTCGAGGAATGAGTCCAGGTCGGCTGGGTTTACCAGCGGTTCGCCCGGCGAAACGTTATCGAGCTTGCCCTTCTTCAGCCAGATTTCCAGTTCGTCAACGAGGTCGAAAAGCTGTTCGAACGATTCAATCCAGAACAGAAGCGGTTGGAACTTATCGATCTCAAAGTACTGGTTCACAACCCATTCAAGTTGAACCGGATACCGTTGCACGTCTGGCGATTCGATGCAGTATTCAAGTTCGCCGATGGAACTAAGAAGCCCACTGCCGTATGCCTTCATGCCGTCCTTCTGTTTCATCAAACCGAACTCGACGGTGAACCAAAAGAACCGAGCCATCGCTTTGATGTTGCTTTCAACGCGACGCACCAATTCGTCTCGATCCGAAGTCAGTTTCTTCGCGCGGTAGGCAGCGAAGCGAGCGACTTCGCCAAAGCGGACCAACACGTCAGAGAACTTGCGGTCGGTGTGCATCGGCACGTGACCGGCAATGTCATGGAAGATGTCAGGTTCAGGCAGGTAGTCCAACCGTTTGCCATCGCGGATCGTGATGGTGGTTGGAAAGTTGCGCGTCCGGAGGCAGTCGAAAAACAAGTAGGCCGGAACGTAGCCCGAAACCGGTTTGGCTTTGAACCCGGACAGAGGGTCCAGGAACTTGTTGATGTCTTCCAAACGCGGAATCGCATCGGGGCTCAGCATCAGACTCTCAACGCCCTGCATGAAACGATGATTGGCGTACTTGTCCCATTTCGGGCGGATGGTCTCGAACAGCCGCCGCCACGTGTCGTGGTTCTCTTCGCTGTAAAGCTCATACGGCTGCTCGATGTACAGCTCGCCGTTGGCCTGAGCCTTCTCGATGAACGGAGCCTTGGTGGTGGTCAATCCTTCGGGTTTCGCCGTCGCAGTCATGGCCTTCTCCTTGAGCACTTAAGACACGTGATCTAGCTGGATTATCGCCAGAACGACACAATTGTCTGCCGCAACTTCCCATTACCGCATATAATTCGGATATTGCCGACAGAATCGCACCATCTACAAACGACACCATTGATCATGAGCCTTGACCGAACAGACTTCGGCCTCCTTCAAGCCTTGCAGCAGGATGCAAGGATCACCAACAAGGAGCTCGCCGCATCAGCGAGCATCTCTCCGTCCACGTGTCTCGAACGCGTTCGACGGCTCAAGCAATCCGGAGTCCTCCGCGGGTTCTACGCGGACGTAAATCCAGAGGCTGTCGGAATTCAGGTCCAGGCGATGGTTTCTGTTCAACTGGCAAAGCACGCGCTCGTATCCTTCGATTCACTCCGCGACCACTTACTTGAGATACCGGAAGTCGTCAGCGTCTACCTGCTGGCCGGTGCACAAGACTTCCTGGTTCATGTCGTTGCGAGCAGTGTGAACCATCTACGAGATGTGGTTAGCCAGAACTTCGCCGCGCGGGAAGATGTGGCTCATATCGAAACCTCACTCATCTTCGACCACGCCCGCTCTCACGCCTTGCCGAACTTTGCGGCAGAGT
Source organism: Planctomycetaceae bacterium (assembly GCA_045105495.1). Taxonomy (GTDB): domain Bacteria; phylum Planctomycetota; class Planctomycetia; order Planctomycetales; family Planctomycetaceae; genus CAYNWT01. Next base: position 499 of record JBGCDN010000155.1, on the reverse strand, counting down.
AGGCAGCTTGAACGGGTTCAGTGCGGCATTGAAGTTCTCTCTTTCCGCCAACCCTCACCACTGCACTTAGCCGACTAATCGTGTGCCTTTCAGATAACCTAATGACCCACATGTGATGTTGTGGATTCCAGACAGAGTTATGACTTTCGTCAGCGGCTGATCTGCCCATGTGTGAAACTGGTGTACACACCTGTTTCCCCAGAGGTAAATCATGTTGAGTCAACGGACTGCGCGTGCACTGGTTCGAGAGCCTGAATGGACTTCATCCTGCGCTTGCGAGAACGTCGAACCACACGTCTGATGGCCGAGATGTACTCGTCGCCGGAGCAGGTGCCGACATTGTGAAGGGTGCAGCAGGTGAGGATATTCTTGTCGCCGGCACAACCACCCTCGCAACGAACCAGCTTGAAGAGGTTCGAGACGAATGGGCTTCGGAGCGGACTCAGACAGAACGAGAGGCAAATCTCCGTGATGGTTCCGGTACAACGGAGCGACTAAA
>JBGCDN010000154.1:0-5314 GCA_045105495.1 Planctomycetaceae bacterium | reverse complement strand
TGTGCGAACCGGGCGACATCATCCTCAGTGATCAAGAAGAGAAGGCTCTTCGGTCATACCTCCTGAATGGCGGGTTCCTGATGTGTGATGACTTCTGGGGACAACCTCAGTGGGAATCTGTCGAGGCCGCGTTTAAGCGGGTCTTCCCGAATCGCACGCCCATTGAACTGCCCATTAGCCACCCCATCTTTCGCACCGTTTTCGATCTCAAAGAAAAGCCACAGGTTCCGAATCACCAAACCGGTGAATACGGGCGTGGGCAAGGGCCGGGCGGAACTCATATTAGCTGGGAGAACCGCGAACCCGGTTCTCGCGAGGTGCACTACAAGGGGCTGTTTGACGACAACGGTCGCTTGATGGCCATCTTTTGCCACAACACAGATCTTGGCGATGGCTGGGAACGTGAAGGTGAATACGAATTCTATTTCCATGAGTATTCAGAAAAGAAAGCGTACCCGATGGGTGTCAACATCGTCGTGTACGCGATGACGCATTAACGCTCGACGTGCGAGTCTTTGAAGAACAGCGAATCCAAAATCCAGAGCCAAGCTAAAGCCAGAACATGACCACCACTGAAGAAACGCAAGTCGATCCCATCGAAACAGAACGCCGCGCGGTTGAGATGTTGAAGGAGAGTCGCGAACGGATCGACGCTGAGCTCTCAAAGGTGATCATCGGTCAGAAGGATGTGATTGAGCAGTTGTTGATCTCGCTGCTATCAGGCAGTCACTGCCTGATTACCGGAGCACCCGGGCTGGCTAAGACGCTGCTGGTGAACTCCATCGCTCAGTTGTTCGATTTGAATTTCAATCGAATTCAGTTCACGCCGGACCTGATGCCAGCGGATATTACGGGGACCGAAATTCTGGAAGACGATGGTTCTGGCGGGCGAACCATGAAGTTTGTTCGCGGACCAGTGTTCTCGAATGTTCTATTGGCAGATGAAATTAATCGAACGCCGCCAAAGACGCAGGCCGCGTTATTGGAAGCGATGCAGGAACACCAAGTGACTGCTGCTGGTCAGCGTCACACGTTGGACGAACCGTTCTTCGTGCTGGCAACGCAAAACCCAATCGAAATGGAAGGAACCTACCCGCTGCCCGAAGCGCAGTTGGACCGGTTTATGTTCAACGTTTTGATTGACTACCTGCCAGAAGACGACGAAGTCGCTGTTGTGGCCAGTACAACATCGCGCCGGCCCGAACCGATTCAGTCTCTGTTTTCGGCTGAGGATGTTCTGACGTTTCAACACGTCATTCGTGGTGTTCCTGTTGCCGAAGACGTTGTGCGATACGCTGTTCGTATTGCAACGGCTTCGCGTCCCCGTCAGGAATCGACCGCCGCATGGGTCAATGACTGGGTGACATGGGGAGCCGGCCTTCGAGCTGCACAGTTCATGGTCCTTGGTGCAAAGGCTCGAGTGCTGCTGCACGGTCGGAGCCACGTGACTGCTGACGATGTCAAAGCTCTGGCTCACCCGGTCCTGCGACACCGCATCCTCGTCAACTATCGCGCTGAAGCAGACGGCGTGAGTGTTGAAGATGTGGTCACTCGGTTGCTGGAAGACGTGAAGTATCCCATCGAAGCGTAGCGCGTAGGCCAGGCTTTTTCTGACGGGTTGGGACTACTATTGCCTTGGCCCTGCAGTTCTCCATGCTGAGTAACAATTTTGAACGAACCATCCACCACTAAGCGTGAATTGATTGATCCGGAAACGTTGATGCGGATCAAGTCGCTTGAGCTCCGCGCGAAGATTGTGGTGGAGGGATTTCAGAATGGGTTGAACCGCAGTCCACAACATGGTTTTTCTGTTGAGTTCACTGAGTACCGTCAGTACTCGCCAGGCGACGATCCGCGATATCTCGACTGGAAGCTCTACGCGCGGTCGGATCGGCACTTTATTAAGTTGTTCGAAGATGAAACCAATCTTCGCTGTGACGTTCTTGTCGACCTTAGCAAGTCCATGGACTTCGGGTCTGGTACGTACAACAAGGCGGACTACGCTCGGACATTGGTCGCCACGCTTGCGTTCTTCTTGTCCAAGCAGCGCGATGCCGCCGGGCTCATGACGTTTGACGAATCGGTTCGAGAGTACATTCCAGCACGGTTCCGGCCGGGTCATCTGCGTCGAATTATGGTGGCGTTGGAGCGAAAGCCGGATGGTCGTTCGACAAGTTTGAAGCATCCGCTGGTTCAGGCGGCCGAACGGCTTGGTAAGCGCGGCATGGTTGTTTTGGTTTCAGACTTACTGGCTCCGCTCGATCAATTCGCCGACCATCTCACGTTCCTGCGAACGCGAGGACATGAGGTGATCGTGTTCCAGATTCTTGATCCGCTGGAACTAGAATTTCAGTTCGACAAACCAGCTTTATTTGAAGACGTGGAAACCGGCGACGAACTGTACATCGATCCGGAAGCCGCTCGTGAGAGCTATCTTTCGCGGCTGCAGCAGCATCTCGATCAGGTCGACACCACGTGTGCTCGTCTTGGCATTCCGTTTCGCAGGGTGACGACAGACGAACCGCTTGAGAACGTGTTAGGAGAATTTCTACGGCAGCGCATGTCGAGCCGTATGAAATCGACAGCTCGTGGCCGTGGGAGAACAAAGTAATGGGTCTTCTCTCCGGTTGGTTCCTCGCTGGGTTGGCAGCAATCGCAGGCCCGATCATTTTTCACATGATCAGGCGAACGCCCAGCGGCCGTGTTCCATTCAGCACGTTGATGTTCCTTGAAGCGTCACCGCCACGGATGAACAAACGCAGTCGAATTGATCATTGGCCGCTACTGCTCCTCAGAGCACTCGCGCTAGGGCTATTGGCTCTGGCTTTCGCTCGGCCGTTTCTTAGAGCTGTTGAAACTAATGTCGTTGAAACGGCTCCGGAACGGCAAGTCGCCGTTGTGCTTGACCGCAGTGCCAGCATGCAGCGAGCCGGACTTTGGGAACAAGCGAAGCTGGAAGTGATTGACGCCTTCGCCTCTGCCTCAGACGCCGATCAGATGGCACTTTATGCGTTCGACCATGAGACAAAAGCGATCATGACGTTCGAAGAATGGAAAGAGCTTGAACCGGCAACGCGTCGTGAGGTCTTGCTTGAACGCGTTGAGATGCTGACGCCGTCCTGGGGTTCCACCAACCTTGGCGGCGCACTGGTGATTGCAGCTGACGATCTTGAGTCGCTGGAAATGGAAGGTGACGACAAATCAGACAAGCAGCCTGCGAGCACTGTGTTGCTGGTTTCTGACATTCAGCAAGGCAGCGCAGTGGAAGCACTGCAGAACTACGAATGGCCGGACGCTGTGGAACTCTCGGTGAAGAAGGTCGACGCGGATTCATCGACCAATGCTGGTGTTGAATTGATGGCTCAGTCCGATGTAGACGCAGATCTCGTTCGTGTTCGAGTTCGCAACGCGGCCGATTCGAATACAGAGGAGTTCTCGATCAAATGGACGGATACCGACGGGAAGGTGCTTAAGGAATCGCGGCCCGTTTATGTCGCTCGAAGTCGAAGCGGCATTGTTTCGTTTGAACCACCTTCGGGTGTCGGTTCATCGCAGATCGTTTTGTCTGGCGATACGCATGATTTCGACAATACGTTGTTTGTCGATCAACTACGGAAGAACGAACTTTCCGTGCTCTATGTCGGCAAGGAAAACGAAGACGACCCGGAATCAATTCGGTTCTATCTGACTCGCGCGTTTCCGCAGACGGCGGCGCGGTCAGTGACTGTGTTGCCGCCGGAGCAGAATGGGGTTCAGGTTCCGATGGACCCGACTGTGTCATTGGTCGTGATTGCTGACCAGTTGGAAGGCGATCGCATTAATGAGCTACGAAAATACCTGGAGAGCGGTGGCACAGCATTGTTTGTGGCTCAGACAGCGGCTGGTGCGAACTCAGTTGCTCCATTACTTTCAGACGATCAGGCCTTCGAAGCAAGGGAGGCTGACGTGCGGCAGTACGCACTGATCGAACAGATTGATTTCGCTCACCCGGTGTTCGCCCCGTTCGCGGATGCACAGTTTGCTGACTTTACTCGCATCAATGTTTGGAAGCATCGATCGCTGCCCGAAAGTGGTCTGGGCGATGCGAAAATTCTGGCTCGTTTCGACAATGGCGATCCTGCGTTTGTCTCGAAGACAATCGGTCGAGGCCGCATGTTTGTGTTGGCCACCGGCTGGCAGCCGTCAGATAGCCAACTCGCGTTGTCGACCAAGTTTGTGCCTCTGATGAACAACATTCTTGAGCAAGGCAACAAAGTGGCGACGGTTCTTCCTCGCATGAAAATCGGCGACGAACTGAACCTGCAGCCATTCCGAATGACGAGAGCAGACCAGCTAAGAATAACAATGCCTGATGGAACGACCGCAGCTCTTGAAAAAGATGCGGCGACTTTCGACGGCACGATGCAACCTGGTGTCTATCAGTTGAACGGTCCGCTGATGGAAGCACGGTTTGCGGTAAACGTTGATCCGCGCGAAACAGACACAAGCTTGATGGCTCTTGAGCAGCTGGAGAGTCTTGGTGTGACCATGGATCCGGACGACGGCGGACCTGCAGACCTTGCTGCTGCGACAATGCGGGAACGTCAGTTGAAGAGTCAGGAATTGGAAAAACAACAGAAGCTCTGGCGTTGGTTGGTGATTGCCGCCATCGCCGTGTTACTTCTCGAAACCTGGTTGGCAGGTCGAATGGCGTCGCGTGCACCCCACGCGCAGCCGGCAACCGCACAGGGAGGAACGGCATGAGTCAGCGACGTTTGTTGGAAGCTGTTGATCTGGTCGGAAGTCGAATCCTGCGATTGAAAGCGTGGCGATGGAGAACCGCCTGCTGGCTGGCGCTCGCACTTCTAGCCTGCGCGCTGATTGTGGCGAAACGCTGGTTTGCCGTGGACATTTCCACCAACACCATCATTGGCATCTTGGGTGTTGGCGTGGTGCTGTCGTTCATCCTGCAGACGTTCATGCTCCGTCGTCCTCAGACAATCGATACAGCTCGGAAGATTGAAGCGTTCCATCCAGATTTGAATTCTGCATTGCTGGCCGCATTGGATCAGCAGCCTGAAGAACCGGGTGGGCGACTTAGGTATTTGCAGACGAAGGTGATTGATAAAGCCGTTCGTCACAGCACATTTTCAACGTGGCGCGATGTCGTAACAGCCGGGCAAATGCGACGCTGGTCGATTGCGGGTCTGACGTCCTTAATCGTATTTCTGACGTGCAGCATCTTTGCGTTCGACCGACCCGCTAACGCGCTGTTGGGCCCGGCTCCCGTTGCGAAATTCTCTGAATCAACAGACGGAACCATTTACGGCATCGT